>NZ_JAQMSE010000159.1:0-25364 GCF_028330045.1 Aphanizomenon sp. CS-733/32 | reverse complement strand
CCCGCTGTTTTTCCTGTTCAGCCCGCTGTTTTTCCTGTTCAGCCCGCTGTTTTTCCTGTTCAGCTTGTTCTTCTCCTGTTAACAAGAAATTACCTTCCAAATCCCACCACCTTAACCAAGGTAACTCGACATTTTTATATGTTCCTTGCCAAATTCCTAATTCAACACCCATTTTTTCAATTACATAATGACCCCTGGCATTAGGTGGCATCAAGTGATATTGTCCTTCAATTAAATGATATAATTCTAAGGATGATTTCTTCTCTTCATAAATACCATAAAAAGGCACTCTTATTGCTTTTTCATAAACCCAAAATTTTCCTTGATAGGGAGTTTCGTCCCTTTCTTCTCTACCATTACCGGATACAAATTCAATGACAATTAGGGGAGCAACTAATTCTTGCCACATCACATAAGAACGGCGCATTTGACCATTTAAGGCAGGTGGCACATCGGGAACATAAAACCAATCTGGCGCTTCTGCACCTCTTTCTGGTGGTTCTGTAATCCGCCAATAAATACCGCTATCTTGTCCTATGCAAAATTGTTTATCTGGATGAATTGTTTGTAATTTTGACCAGATAGATTCTGTTAGAAGAATACTTTGGGGATGTTCTTGAAAATTTTTCACGAAATTTCCATCTTCACAAGGTAATTGAGTATGATCTGGTAACTGTGTTGAAGGAGCAATTTTCAGGGTGTCCATAGTTTTCCATTTTGGAAGAATATGTTAGTTTTCACTAAAATCGGATATGGAATTATATCCATCTCAAATACATTATAAGTAGGTGAACACAATAAAACCAAACTGTGTAAAGAAACGTAAAATCGCCCAAACCCTCTTGCCTTGCCATAACGACAATTTTCAACGCCAACCTACTTAAACAATTCTGATATCGCTCTTACTTTTCCTTTGTTTTCTTCTTTACATCTGCCAGCACAGTTTGATAATCCTCTCTATCTGGATGTAATTTTATTAACTTCTCAATTAGGGCAATCCCCCCCTGGTTATCCCCAGACCTTAACCGCATAATGGACAATCTCTCAAGCGCCATTTGATTATTCGGTTCACGTTGTAAAACCAACTCATAACCCTTAATCTGTGTCTGTAAATCATTCACAGCAGTTTGAACTACTGCTTGCTGAGGTTTTTCCCAAGACTGTTTGATGGCATTAACCCCGCCGAACAATATTGAACCGCCAAATGAAATAAGTCCAATATATGTAACAATTCTTTTCTTTCGCTCAATCTGCTTACCGCGCCGAACCAAGTAATCATCACTAGAGTTAGTCATCTGTCAAAAATTGCTGTTGTCTTAATAGCGGCATTACCCCTACTATGATTAGATTACCCATAAGTAGCAAAAAAATATCACCTGCTCTTCTAAGAGGGTGTTTGAAAAGTTTGTAAGGGAACTGATCCTATTTTACTGAATACTTGCTGGTTGAATGTGCGACTGTCATGAACAAACGAGTTTAAATGCAGTTATTTTAGCCAACTCTCCCTTGTACGAACAATGCCAAAATTTTCACAATCCGACCACCATTAACCACATTTATGAAGATAAAATAGATTTTTTGCCCTGATTTTATATCAAAATATATTGTATTAAAACTTTTATCTATATAAAAAACTTATCATCGAGTCAATTAATTTGACATTGCTACACACTTCATGATATATGAGTTCATTCGGGACTGCTAACGAAAATCCCAACGTCAATAGTCTATTGTTTGGATTTAGTCCCCAAAATGCTGGTAATATCACTCTCCTCAGTACACAAACCCCAAAAAATTAATTAATAGCTACTCATTAACCGATCAACCTGTGTCATCGTAACTGGATATCTACTATTGTTGATATAGATATCCAAAATTTTAGCCTGTGCTAAAATCAGCATACCGGCACGACGCAGGTGATGGGAAAAATGCCATGTTTGAACGCTTCACAGAAAAAGCCATTAAGGTAATCATGCTGGCCCAAGAAGAGGCCCGCCGTTTAGGTCACAACTTTGTCGGCACTGAGCAAATCCTCTTGGGTTTGATTGGTGAAGGCACAGGAGTAGCCGCCAAGGTGCTGAAATCAATGGGAGTTAATCTCAAAGATGCTCGCATTGAAGTTGAAAAAATCATAGGACGGGGTTCTGGCTTTGTCGCGGTAGAAATTCCGTTTACGCCACGAGCAAAACGGGTTTTAGAACTATCCTTGGAAGAAGCACGCCAATTGGGGCATAACTACATTGGTACCGAGCATCTGCTGTTGGGACTGATCCGCGAAGGGGAAGGTGTCGCAGCCAGGGTGCTAGAAAACCTCGGTGTAGATTTGACCAAGGTGAGAACCCAAGTGATTCGGATGTTGGGAGAAACGGCGGAAGTTACGCCGGGTGGCCCCTCTGGTCGCACTAAAACCCCAACTCTCGATGAGTTTGGATCAAACCTGACCCAAATGGCCATAGATAACAAGCTTGATCCTGTGGTGGGACGCGCCAAGGAAATTGAGCGGGTTATCCAAATTTTGGGTCGCCGGACGAAAAACAATCCCGTGTTGATTGGTGAACCAGGTGTTGGTAAAACCGCCATCGCTGAAGGTTTAGCTTCACGCATCGCTAGCAAGGATATCCCCGATATCTTGGAAGATAAGCGTGTGGTGACACTCGATATTGGTTTGCTCGTAGCGGGAACTAAATATCGCGGTGAATTTGAAGAACGTCTCAAAAAAATTATGGATGAGATCCGCTCTGCGGGTAATGTCATCCTGGTAATTGACGAAGTTCACACCTTAATTGGTGCGGGTGCAGCCGAAGGGGCGATTGATGCAGCGAATATCCTCAAGCCAGCTTTGGCGCGGGGTGAGTTGCAATGTATCGGTGCGACGACTTTGGATGAGTACCGTAAACACATTGAACGGGATGCAGCGTTGGAAAGACGCTTTCAGCCTGTAATGGTGGGTGAACCGACCGTTGATGAAACAATAGAAATTTTATATGGTTTGCGCGATCGCTACGAAGCACACCACAAGCTGAAGATATCCGATGAAGCATTGGTAGCGGCGGCGAAATTATCTGATCGTTATATTAGCGATCGCTTTTTGCCAGATAAAGCCATTGACTTGATGGATGAAGCGGGTTCACGGGTGCGCTTGATTAACTCCCAACTGCCCCCAGCAGCCAAGGAATTAGACAAGGAACTACGGCAAATCTTAAAGGAAAAAGATGATGCAGTCCGTTCCCAGGACTTTGATCGGGCGGGAGAATTGCGCGATCGGGAAATGGAAATCAAAGCCGAAATCCGCACCATTGCTCAAACCAAGAATAACAGCGCTAGTGGTGACGGCGTTGAACCTGTAGTTACAGAAGAAGACATTGCTCACATTGTCGCTTCCTGGACAGGTGTACCGGTGAACAAACTTACCGAATCTGAGTCCGAGAAGTTGCTGCACATGGAGGACACCTTACATCAGCGCCTCATCGGTCAAGAAGACGCTGTGAAGGCTGTTTCTAGAGCCATCCGTCGCGCTCGTGTTGGGTTAAAAAATCCGAATCGGCCGATCGCGAGTTTTGTCTTCTCAGGTCCTACCGGGGTAGGTAAAACTGAATTGGCGAAATCCTTGGCTTCCTACTTCTTCGGTTCGGAAGAAGCCATGATTCGCTTAGATATGTCCGAATACATGGAGCGCCACACCGTCAGTAAATTGATCGGTTCACCTCCAGGTTATGTCGGTTACAACGAAGGTGGTCAGTTAACTGAAGCTGTCCGTCGTCGTCCTTACACCGTGGTGCTATTCGACGAAATCGAAAAAGCGCACCCCGATGTGTTCAATATGCTCCTGCAAATTTTGGAAGATGGGCGTTTAACTGACGCGAAAGGTCGTACGGTGGACTTTAAGAACACCTTGCTGATTTTGACTTCCAATATTGGTTCTAAGGTCATTGAAAAAGGCGGTAGCGGTATTGGTTTCGATTTTGCTGAAGATGCTAACGAATCTCAATACAACCGAATTCGTTCTTTGGTGAATGAGGAACTGAAGAATTACTTCCGTCCTGAGTTCCTGAACCGCTTAGATGAAATTATCGTCTTCCGTCAGTTGAACAAGATCGAAGTTACCCAGATTGCCGAAATCATGCTCAAGGAAGTGTTTGGTCGCTTGACGGAAAAAGGCATTGTCTTAGAAGTCACAGACCGCTTCAAGGATCGCTTGATCACTGAGGGTTACAGTCCTAGCTACGGTGCAAGGCCATTACGTCGGGCAATTATGCGCTTGTTGGAAGATAGTTTGGCGGAAGAAATTCTGTCTGGACGCATCAAAGATGGCGATACTGCTCTTGTTGATGTTGATGAAAATGGCATTGTCCAAGTTAGTTCTCAACAAACACGGGAGTTATTACCCCAAGGTGTTGAGTCTTAGTTGGGTTGTTTTAATTGTTAATTGAACGGTGGAGGATTTCGGTTCTCTGCCGTTTTTTTTGTTTTTTTCTCACGCAGAGGCGCAGAGTCGCAGAGAGGAGAAGGTTGTTGTATAGAATTATTACTTTTAATAACCTGGCTTTCTTCCTGCACCACACTTAAGACATTTAACCCAACCATCACTTTTATAATTAAGTCCGTAAAATTCCAAACTATCCCTACTATCCACTGTTTTAAAACAGTTCCAACAATAATTTATATAAACATTAAAATTATGATTGCTGCCATCTAACCCCGCAATACCTGAACATTCTTTTGGATTAGCATTTGGACACCAAAAAACTGTTATTTCTTGTACAGTTGAATATTTAGAGTATTCAGGATTAAATGTCATGAAATCTGCACAGAATCTACATTTTAATCTCTCTGAGTTATTTTTGACAAAACTAGCCCAATGTTTTACTTTTTGTATGTATTGATATACATCTAAAGTAATTCTAGGAAATTTAATCTCAACATTTTTAGCATTTAAAAAATCCGTAATATATAAGTTATATGTATAATTTGTTTCCTTGGTTTCTTTGTAACTTCCTTTGATATTATCCATTACATTACTTATTAGATCACCAATTATCATATAGTATGAATCTTCACTGATCATTATTGGAAATAATTTAGACATATCTCCACCAAATTTAACTATCATTTCGATATATATAAAGTGCTATAGGAAGTGATTCAAGGAATGAATCTGATCGAGAAGCAAGTAATTTATTTTGTTTCAGACAAAGATTCACTAAATGATCGAGAGATTGACTTTTGTTAGCAATAACAATTTTTAAATATTTAATAAAAACTGGCTGCCAGTACCGAACTCTATTAGATAAAGCACAGGTTCGTATAGCTTCTATATCTTCTTCATTTTGTATGATATCAACATCAATAGCTTGTAGTTTTTGTCTCCCGTTGTTATCTATTATGGTTTTTACACTAAAAGAAACAATAACATCTTTATCAATAAATTCAATATTACATTTAATATCACGGTTATGAAAGTATAAATCATCAGGCTTAGTTATATGAGATATAAATCCAAAATCATTAATACGACCTGTTTTTGAGTTTATACCTCCATACCATTTTACTTGTCCCACTTCTCTATTCATAAAACACCCTTAAATTTCACTTTTTATATCAGTTTAGCAAAAGTATAGCTCTTTGTTAGATAATGGTGAAGGTAGTGCGATCGCTCTTAGTTAGAGTATGGTGAAGATGTGCAATTGTGCGGAACTCAGTACCAAAAGCGATAGCGAAGTGCTGACCGAAGGTATCGCTTGATCAAGTATAATAAACTAATCACGAAAAAGGATGAAACAAAATGCAAGCCATTCTCCTCAGCAGCGAAGAAGTCGCAAAACGTGCCAAAGAATTATATGACAATAGCATTCGTCAGCAAGTAGAAACCGAAGAAAACATCGGTAAAATGATCATTATTGATATAGAAACAGGTGAATATGCTATTGATAAAACAGGCATAGAATCAGCCCATTATTTACGGAATAAAAACAGATTTGCTCGACTCTTTGGGATTCGCATTGGTTACAAAGTGGCTGCATCCTTTAGTGGAGAAATGGAGCGTGATTATCCGTGATAACTGGCATTATCAAAAACGGGCGTGCAACTGTCAATGTTATATTTCGATTGCCAGAACAACCAGATTTTACAATTGAATTTGTGATTGATACAGGTTTTACAGAATTTCTTTCCTTACCTCCCGCAGCCGTGAATCTTTTGGGATTCCCTTTTGTCTATGATATGTACGCAAATTTAGCAGATAATAGCCGTGTGCTTTTACCAGTACATCAGGCTACTATTATTTGGAATGGTGAGGAAAGAGTAGTTAATGTTTTAGCAACAGGAAAGCGTCCATTATTAGGCACTGCTTTACTTAATGGTTATGAGTTATCTATCCAATTTACAGAAGGTGGTTTAGTAACAATTCAAGAATTATAATCGCTCTTAGTTAAATGATAGTGGAGATGTGCAATTGTGCGGAACTCAGTACCAAAGGCGATAGCGAAGCGCTCCGCAAGAATCGCTGAGATAAGGTCAGTGAAAAAACAAGTTTAAGAGTTAAAAAGCGGTAGAGTATTAATTACTTTACCATTTTTTATTTTTTAACTTTTAATCATGAGCGGAATTAATCGTCAAATCACCCTTGACGTTAGACATATTGCCAAGCATTTACCAGGAACACCGCAAATGCAAAGACTTCTAAAAAAAGGACAAGCCGCTCATGTATTTAACGATGAAAATACCATGAATCAAGTTGCTCAGTGCATAATAGAAAAAGGTGAGTTTATCGGCACTGTTCGAGATTATGAACGCTATGGAATGTTTTTTGCTGAACCAATAGGTTATAGAATTAGTCCAGATGGTAGCCATATTCCACTTTACTATGGGGAGATAAAAATCAATGCAGACAACCAATACCACGTCATACCCCGCACCAGACCTAGTGAAGAATAACTGGGAATTTACAGAAGTATGGATAGATCCGATGTTATCACCTCCATACATTCTGTTATTACTTTGCGACAGTGAAGGAAATTGTCAAATTTATGATCCAAAACAAGGTGAGAAGGTTATATTTTCTAGTAATAATTATGAAGCAGCTAAGTTATGGTTACTAGAAGATGAGTATGAACCAGTTGAAGGTAGACTTTTAGCTGCGGAATTAGCATGAGTTAGTATATTTTTTGTTTCGCACAATCTCTCTTGAGAGATCCCGCAAGGTAGACGCAAAGGTGCAAAGAGGATCAGGTTTTAAAATGAGCTATTTTTGTGTATCGGTATCAGGTAGCATTATTATTGCTGACCACTATAATAGGTAAATGAGGTACAGTGGAAAGAAAACCCACGAACGAACAAACTCAAGCACTATACAGAATTTGTTACCGACTAACTAATGTTATTGAACCTAGATGGATATGCAAAAGTATAGAACTTGTGAGATTAGATGAACGTACTGGTAATTTATATGTACTTGCTGGAGAAGATTTAGAGTTTGAGATTAAACCAAGCGGAGACTATAAACCATCGGAGGATGAACGATGACTTTAGTTAATTATCAAGCGATGACTCTGAAAGAATTACGTCGTTATGTTCTCACTCACAGAGAAGATATTGCAGCTTTTCATGCTTATGTAGATCGTTCAAAGTCTGAAGGACGGATGATTACTATTAACCCCAATGATCAAAATTGGGAAAAACAAATTCAACAGGCCATAATCAAAGATGGAACTGAATCAATTGCATAATTTTTGCAGCGTCTTAATAATGAAAAAGGGGTGTTGGGAAATCAAGAATAATTGGAAATTTGAGGCAGGGAAAAATCAGAGTTGTCATAAACTGAGCAATGATATAATGTAAGATTGGTATATTTAAGAAATTTTCGCTTTTTCGGATAAAAGTTATAATATAGATGTACTATACTGCTTCTCAAGGATAATTATGTCTATCCAGTTTCGGTTTCACCCAGAAAAAGCTGTAGAAGCAGCAGCTATACTTATGAAGCTGCATGGTAAGCCTATGAAGTATTTAGGCTTGCTGAAAATGCTCTATATAGCTGATCGTATTGCGTTAGAAAGAATAGAACAACCAATTACAGGCGATCATTATGTATCAATGAAATATGGTCCGGTTCTTAGTGGTGTTTATGATTTAATTAAACGTAAACCTGTTGATGATGCTCTACCTCTGTGGTCTGAGTACATTTCTCCTGGTGATAAGAACTTTGTTTACTTAGTCAAAGATCCAGGAAATGATGAACTATGTGAAGAAGAGGAAGAGATTCTTCAAGAGGTATATCAAAGCTTTGGACATCTTGATCCATTTCATGTTGCTGAATGGACTCATGATTTACCAGAGTGGAAAGATCCTCATGGTTCTGCTATTCCCATTTCAGTAGAAGATATTTTGAAAAATGTTGGTAAAAGTCAGGAAGAAATTGAGGAAATTAGACAAATAGCACTGAGGGAAGCATATTTAGATGAGGTGCTAAGTGTCTAGTATTTCTATAAACATAGGAGATGTATTTTTAATTGATACACCTCCTAATGGCCAACATTTTTATGTCGCAATTGCAAAAACTTCTGGTAATAAATATTTATTTGTTAATTTAACAGACAAGAAAAATAACTCTGAAGGAGTTTATGTTTTAACACCAGATCCGAGTTTACCCAGTTTTATTAAAAAGGAATCTGTTATAGCTTACTATTTTACTCGTGAAATGGATGCAAATGATCTTGCTATTTGTATAACTTCTGGTAGTCCTATTCCTAAAGATTGTTTATCTGCTGATGTTGTATTACAAATTCAACAGGGAGGATTGATTTCTAAGAAGTTGAAGAATAAATATAAAACTGCATTGAAGAATTTCTTAGGAATTGGTTAAATTAAACTTAGTAATGGGAAAGGTTTACTTGAAAATCAAGAATAATTGGTAATTGATAAAAATGAGGTAAGGTGAATTATGAGTAATACAAAATCTGTGCGTCGTCGTCAACAAGGTAGAATTTTTCCAGAATTTACAATACCACCAGAAGAATTAGCAAAAAGGGAAGTGGAAAGAAATGCGCGAGGAGAAAAAGCGCGTGTTGTTTTTAATCGAGTTCGTCCTGAATTGATAAATGATCATTACAATTGGTTTATGGTAATTGAACCCAATAGTGCTGATTATTTTATTGATGTTGATGACATTTAGTAAAGCTTACCGAAGCGATCGCTCTTAGTTAGACTATGGTGGAGATGTGCAATTGTGCGGAACGCAGTACCAAAGGCGATAGCGAAGTGCTCCGCAGGAATCGCTTTTAAGTAAAAAGGTAATAAATGGTAAAATACATAACCCATTTACCATTGTTGTTAAGAGAAATATTTGAATGATTAATTTAGATACTGGCACTGCTATAGCTTTTATAGCCGAAAATTCCTCTATTCGTTATGGATTGCGACAATATGTAAACGGACAAGAAATGGTAATAACTCAAACTGCTTTTGATGAGTTCACTAACATAGTGAAAACTATTGCTAGACTATCAGAACAAAACAGAGCTAATCGCCTTTTGCAAAGAGTAACAATCATACCCGATAACCCATCACCCAGAGCTTTAAACCTACAACCAACACGAAAATTAGGAATAAACGATATTATTATATTAGGCACAGGTGATCAACTAAATATTGTCACCACCACAGCAGATGCAAAGGCTATTAGAGCCGCTTATGCTCAAGGTGTGGATTTTCATGTATATATTCATCCACCTTTTCCTTTAACTGGTAATTAATCATGCAAATCACTATTTCACCACATCTACAAAGTACATATAAATTAATTCAAAATGCTTTCCCCAAGGGAATAGAATCACAATCTTATTTACCGCTTTTAGCATTACTCAGTGAGGAAATGTCAGATAGGAATTTAGCTGAAGTTGTAGCTTACTATAGCGGTAAAGATTATAGTGTTGTTCTCAATGATGTATATCGGGTACAGTCAATTGATGTACCCACATCCGAAGCTATTGCTAATTTAAAGGAAAAATTACTTGTGTGTGGTTATGAACAGTGGCTTGAAGAAGAATAAACTGTACTACTAATCAAGTATAATAAACTAATCACCAAAAAGGATGAAACAAAATGCAAGCCATTCTCCTCAGCAGCGAAGAAGTCGCAAAACGTGCCAAAGAATTATATGAAAATGGCATTCGTCAACAAGTGGAAACAGCAGAAAACATCGGTAAAATGATAATTATTGATATAGAAACAGGTGAATATGCTATTGATAAAATAGGGATAGAATCAGCGCATTATTTACGCAATAAAAACCCACTAGCTAGACTATATGGACTTCGTATCGGCTACAAAGTTGCTGTTTCTTTCTGTGGTGACATGGAGCGTGATTATCAGTGATAAATGGTATTATCAAAAACGGGCGTGCAACTGTCAATGTTATATTTCGATTGCTAGAACAACCAGATTTTACAATTGAATTTGTGATTGATACAGGTTTTACAGAATTTCTTTCCTTACCTCCCGCAGCCGTGAATCTTTTGGGATTCCCTTTTGTTTATGCAACTAGATATTGTCACTACCACAGCAGATGTAAAAGCAGTGAGAGCATTTTAAGTAATTTTGGTTACATTGGGCTAATGTTGATGAAAATGGTACGTAAATCAATTTCTACTTATAAGTCATTATTCTAGTATACAAATAACTTATTTGTTAAAAAAAAACACATAAATACTCTACAATTTGAACAAATACTCTCGTAAACGGGGCTAAAGTTCACAGTGAAAAGATTGCTGAATTTACCAAAAATATGGTATGTGTTAGGTTTAATTATTTGGGTAGTACCATTACTATTATTTAATAACGGTGAAAATAGCCTCATAGCTCATGATGAAACTACTTATGTGGTACGTTCTAGATGGATGTTAGAGTCTGGAGATTGGTTAACTCCTCAATCTTGGTCAGAACTTGCTTACGAAAAAACACCGGGATTTTATTGGATTCTAGCATCTATTTATACAGTACTTGGTATTAGTGAAGTTACATCTCGATTACCTTCCCAAATAGCTTCTATTATTAGCATTTTCCTTGTTTATGAAATAGCAGCAATGTTATTAAATAAACGCATAGCTTGGTTAAGTTCTGCAATTTTAGCTGTATCTTTTTTATGGTTACAAGTAAGTAGATTAGTTGCTCCAGATATTATTACTATTTGTATTGCACTTTTTGGTATTTTCTGTTTATTGAAAGCAGAATTAAATTCTAGATATGGTCGTTATTGGACTTTAGGTACAGGCTTAAGTATTGGATTAGGATTTTTAATTAAGGGTCAATTAATTTTCGTACCATTTATGGCTTTACTCCCTTATTTAATTTATCAAAATCGTCGGCATCAGCATTTTAATAATTATCTCTTATATGTGGGTTTTATCATCGGTTTTCTCCCTGTAATTACATGGTTTTGGTTAAGCTATCAACCTTATGGAGTAATAGTTTTTGAACAATTTTTTGGTTTAGTAACGAAAATAGCAACTGAAAAACGTAATGGACATTCACCTTTTTACTATTTATGGAATCTACCTATTAAATCTTTTCCTTGGCCTTTATTTAGTATTTTGGGTGTATTTTTAGTCTGTCGTCGTTCTTTGATTAAGAATATTTTGATATTAGTTGTTTGTCCTGTAATTATTTTTCTAGAAATTAGCATAGTTTCTACTCGTTTACCTCATTATACATTGATAGTTTGTCCTTGGATGGCAATTTTAGCAGCCATAGCATTAGATTGGTTAGGTGAAATTTATAATCAGCATTGTCAACAAACAAAATATTTTTTCTTACCTCGGAATCTTAGTTATATATTTGGTAGTTTAGGTGCTGTTGTTTTCATAGCAGGGATAATATTAAATACAGGAATAATACCAATTACAGTTAGTGATGGTACAGATATTAAAAATTATTCATCAATCGGTTTTATGTTAGGATTGGGCTGGTTATTTTTACCAGTAATTTGGGTGGTACGTCATCGTTTTCAGCAAAAATTCCTTAGTGCTAATTATTGGTTAGCGGGTTGGTTAGTACCTGCATGGTTAGCTTTGAGTGTAGCTGGTAGTAATGGTTTGTTAAGTAATTATAGTCCTGATATAAAATTGTTTGTAAAGCAACCAGACATTGATACTGTCCTCAAAAATCATTCTATTAATTTTGTGGTACAGAAAACGGAAACAATGACTACTGGTGGTGATAAAGCTTTGTTATTAGTCACCTTTGAAACTCCTCATTGGGGAAAACGATTTCAAAAAATTGCAGATGTTCCTGTTAATAGTTATGCTTGGGTTAGTCCTGAACCAGAGGTAGGTTTATTAACTAATGAACGTCTAGTTGGTACTTTTAGAAAATGGAAATTGATTCAGGTAGTTAAAAAAAATGACTCTTAGGTATAACTCTTTGTTAATTTGGAAGAAATGCGTTAGGGTAGCTTACAGGGGAAACGCATCTAAATTTTATTGACACAATACCATTTTTGTGTATAAACGAAGGAATCGGTATTTATCGTTTGATTGATTTTTTCAGAGTTATCGTGATGGTTTAAATTATTGTCAATAAGTAGACCTTAATGCGAATTATTTGGTCATTATTGAGATTAAATCGTCCTTATTGATAAGATGCGTTGCCCCTGGGGTAGCTTACCGAAGGTATCGCTTCTTGCTAACAGTGGAATGAGTGCGATCTCTCTTTTTTAATATGGAAGAAGTGCGATCTCATCTGTGAATTTTCCGTTAGATAAGTGACATAATCTCCATTAATATTCTCATTATTTGAAATATTTACACCCATTACTGTGTTGACAAACTGTTCCAGGATGCCACTATTATTGGATTGATTCATAATTAAGAGATAGGGAGTAGTTTGTAGTTTGTAGTTAGTCATAATCAGTTATTATATAATATGTATGCAAATTTAGCAGCTAATAGCCGTGTACTTTGATGAGGACATCAAGCCTCAATTATTGCGAATGATGTAGCTTTTGGTGAAAGATGCGCGATACGTTATCATTAACTCAAATACTTGATATCATTGTTAATCCAAAATTCTCATAGATCTACCAAATACTAATATGTCATTTGTTCCTTTACATATTCACAGTGATTACAGTTTGCTTGATGGTGCTAGTCAACTACCAGAATTAGTAGATCGAGCGATCGCATTAGGAATGAAAGCGATCGCCCTCACCGATCATGGGGTTATGTATGGTGCAGTTGAACTCATTAAAATCTGCCGCAACAAAAATGTTAAGCCAATAATTGGCAACGAAATGTATATTCTTAACGGTGAAATTGACAAACAAGAACGCCGTCCTAAATATCATCAAGTCGTTTTAGCAAAAAATACTCAAGGCTATAAAAACCTAGTTAAATTAACCACAATTTCTCACCTTCAAGGTGTTCAAGGTAAAGGCATTTTTTCCCGTCCTTGTATTAATAAAGATTTACTCAAACAATATCGGGAAGGTTTAATAGTTACCAGCGCTTGTTTAGGAGGAGAAATTCCCCAAGCAATTATGAGTAATCGTCCAGATGCAGCCAGAAAAGTTGCTAAATGGTATAAAGATGTATTTGGCGAAGATTTTTATTTAGAAATTCAAGATCATGGTTCGCAAGAAGACCGGATTGTGAATGTAGAAATAATCAAAATTGCCAGAGAATTAGGAATTAAATTTATCGCCACCAACGACTCCCATTTTATCTCCTGTTTTGATGTAGAATCCCACGATGCCTTGTTATGTATTCAAACCGGGAAACTGATTAGCGAAGATAAAAGAATGCGGTATAGCGGCACAGAATACCTCAAATCATCAGAGGAAATGCACCAACTATTCCGTGATCATTTACCCGATGATATCATTGCCGAAGCGATCGCCACAACGGTCGAAATTGCCGATAAAGTCGAACCTTATCACATCATGGGAGATCCCCAAATTCCCACACCCACAATCCCTTCAGGACATACAGCAGATACCTATGCAGAAGAAGTTGCCTGGCTAGGACTTTTAGAAAGATTAAATCGCAAATCTCGCCACGAAGTAGATCCAGTCTATAAAGAAAGATTGGAATATGAATTAAAAATGATTCAACAAATGGGATTTTCTACCTACTTTTTAGTAGTGTGGGACTACATCAAATTTGCGCGAGATAATAATATTCCCGTTGGTCCAGGACGGGGTTCTGCGGCTGGTTCATTAGTAGCCTATGCCATGAAAATTACGAATATTGATCCCGTACATCATGGCTTATTATTTGAAAGATTTCTCAATCCTGAACGAAAATCAATGCCAGATATTGATACAGATTTCTGCATTGATAAACGAGATCAGGTAATTGATTATGTCACTGAGAAATATGGTGTTGATAGAGTTGCTCAAATTATTACTTTTAACCGTCTCACATCCAAAGCAGTCTTAAAAGATGTCGCTAGAGTATTAGATATTCCATACGGGGATTCTGACAAAATGGCAAAAATGATTCCTGTAGTTCGAGGTAAACCCACAAAACTGAAAGTGATGATTTCCGATGAAACTCCCGAACCAGAATTTAAAGCCAAATATGATAATGATCCCAATGTCCGGCGCTGGATTGATATGGCCATGCGAATTGAAGGAACTAACAAAACCTTCGGTGTTCATGCTGCCGGCGTAGTTATTTCCGCAGAACCATTAGACGAACTTGTTCCCCTACAACGCAATAATGATGGTTCTGTGATTACCCAATATTTCATGGAAGACTTAGAATCATTGGGATTATTAAAAATGGACTTTTTGGGTTTGCGGAACTTAACCCTAATTCAAAAAACCATTGATTTAATTGAACAAAGCAAAGGATACCGAATTGATCCTGATCAAATTACCGGACAAGAAAGAAAAGCACAAAAAATATTAGCCAAAGGTGATCATACTAACTTACCAAAAGATGTTGCTAAAGCTTATTCACTATTAGAAGCAGGTGACTTAGAAGGAATATTTCAACTAGAATCTTCAGGAATGAAACAAATAGTCCGAGATTTGAAACCTTCAAACATTGAAGATATTTCTTCCATTTTAGCATTGTATCGTCCAGGTCCATTAGATGCCGGATTAATTCCTAAATTTATTAATCGTAAACATGGACGAGAAGAAATTGAATATGATACTCAAATTTTAGAACCAATCTTAAATGAAACCTACGGAATCATGGTTTATCAAGAGCAAATTATGAAAATTGCTCAAGATATGGCTGGTTATAGTTTAGGACAAGCCGATTTACTGCGTCGCGCTATGGGTAAAAAGAAAGTATCAGAAATGGAGAAACAAAAACAAAATTTTATTGATGGTTCTGCAAAAAACGGTGTAGTACCCCAAGTTTCTGAACATTTATTTGGGGATATGTTGAAGTTTGCCGAATATTGTTTAAGTTACGACACAGAAATTTTAACCGTTGAATATGGTTTTTTACAAATTGGGGAAATTGTCGAAAAACAGATTGAGTGTCAAGTTTATACTGTTGATAGTAATGGGATACTTTATACTCAGTCAATTGCCCAATGGCATAATCGGGGACAACAAGAAGTTTACGAATATTTATTAGAAAATGGGGCAATTATTCGCGCTACAAAAGATCATAAATTCATGACTGAAGAAGGACAAATGTTACCAATTGATGAGATTTTTGCCCAAGGATTGGATTTGTTACAAGTTGGTGTGAGTGAATAAAAGCATCAATATGTCTCACGCAGAGACGCAGAGTCGCAGAGAGTAAGAGTTTTGGTGTTCGCTATAAGTGAAAGCTTTTACTCAAACGAGGTATTTGGGATAATGAGTAATATCTAATATTCAGATATAGCCAAAGGGACGCAGAAATTACCAGTAGGGGCGGGGTCTCCCCGCCCTGTATTGTATTAAACTTAACGATAACCGTTATAGTAGGATACAATACAATTTAGGGCGCAGACCCTGCGCCCCTACTTTGCGATTTGCTGATTGTATTTCACTTAAGTGCATACCCCTATATATAATGAAAATAATTTATGAAAATTAAATTTAAAATTACCTAAGTCTGCTTTTTAAGAGCGTTTATCATCTATGTCAAGCCTACACTGACTTATGGAGTACAGTGTAGGAATATGTCACGCATTCTGGGGAGCAGGTATACTATCGGCTGTCGCTTCTGAGCGAGGAAAAGTCGGTAAATGAATACCACCATGATTTGCGTAGCGGTTTTTCAGCGCTAAACGATAACTCACGCTTTGCAATTCGGCTTGCAATTGGCGATTTTCTCGTTGCAGGATTGTTACTTTGTCTCGTACTGGTGTCATGCGTTCCTCAAACTTACGACGGTAAATTTGGGGTAATTCTTGGACTACTTGCTCTAACATTCGACTACGATCAGTTAGTTCCTGCACAGACTGGCGTAATTGATATATCTCTGTATCACGATTTGTAATTTGCTCTTGGTAGAACGTTACCTGTTGTTCTACGGCTTGGATTTGATCTCTTAAAGCTTGCAATTGACTGGAATCTATCTCTGGCTCAGATTTTGGTGGTGTAAAGTTAGTATTACCCTTAACTAGCCGAAATAGTTCTTGTGATAACTGTTGAACTAATTGATCACGCAGTTGTAAGTCTTGGCGCAACTGGGATATTTCCGTAGACAGTTCTTGGATGTTTGGTATATCAGATTGGCTCACGGCACTTAAAGCTCTTACTTAATATATATACAGTTATACTTGATTTTTGACTTGCGCCGATCATATCACATACTGAGCAATTTGGTTAAAATAATTTAGAAATTTCTATAATATACTCAAAACGATTTGATTGTTTGATTCTAAAGTAGGGGTTTAGTTAAACGGGCGGTTAGAAACCGCGTCTACACAGGCAAAACCCACCTGCGTGGGTTTCAAATCCTTGATTTTTCCTTAGTCCGCGCAGGCGGACTTTGTTTGTGTAGCCGTGTTCGCGTTAGCGTGCCGGAGGCATCTTTCCATTCGCCAGGGCTGATTGCTTGAGAAAACGCGGTTATTAAGCTGCTACAACTTCTTCTGCTGGTTTTTCTTGGTGAACTTCTTGCTTGACGGTCATATAACGAATTACTTCTTCGCTCAATCGCATCGCCCGTTCCATGATAGCGATTACTGTTCCAGGACCCGTGTAGTTGAGTTGAATATAAATGCCATCACGATGTCTTTGAATTTCATAAGCTAGACGACGCTTACCACGGTTTTGAATTTCAATATTCTCAGCACCGTGTTCACGAATGAGGTTTTCGTATTTAGCAATTTGTTGTACTACCTGTTCATCTCCCAAGTCAGGACGCAGGATGTACATGGTTTCGTAAACTGTGGTCATGTTTTTTAAATTTACCTTTTGGACAAAATGGCTGAAGAGGTGTTAATTCACACAAACATTGCTGTGAGCGATAATTTTATTGATCAACATCTCAAGCAACAAGGAATTTTGACAATTTTTTAGCCATTCTACACTAACACAATTTTTAGCAGAATTTGTCCACTGGTTTATAGTTTGTCAATTAAATTCATCAGGTTTTCCATATTTATCTTATAATTTGACAAGTTTTAAATGGCAATCATTAACCACATTCTGCATAAAAGAAGCATATTTAAGGATATTTGTCAAACTTATGGCGCAGCGATATGTGCGAGTTCAAAGTCAAGAAGGAAAAATTCACTATGGGTTGCTCCAACTTACTCAGAATGTGGAGGTGCTAGATGCTCCACCTTGGTTGGATGGTCAACCTACGGATTTAATCCTACCATCTAATTCTTACACGATTCTAGCGCCCTGTGCGCCTTCAAAAATTGTGGGTGTGGGTAAGAATTATGCTGATCATGCAGCGGAAATGGGGACTCCTGTACCTGCTGAACCGCTAATTTTTTTCAAACCGCCTACGTCTGTCATTGCGTCAGAAAAAGAAATTAAGTATCCTCATCAGTCACAAAAGGTGGACTATGAGGGAGAATTGGCTTTGGTGATTGGCGATCGCACTAGTGATTGTACCCCAGCCCAAGCCCAAAGTAAAATTTGGGGTTATACCATTGCCAATGATGTCACAGCCAGGGATTTACAGAAAAAAGACCCCCAATGGACTAGAGCCAAAGGTTTTGACACTTTTTGTCCTTTGGGTCCTTGGATTGTCAGAGAATTGAACCCAGGTGCGAGATTACAAACGTTTTTGAATGATCATCCCCACCCAGTTCAGTCTACTTGTATTGATCAAATGGTATTTTCCCCAGATTTTTTGGTGTCTTATATTAGTCAAGTAATGACCTTATTACCTGGGGACATAGTATTAACTGGTACACCAATGGGGGTAGGAGCTTTGCAAATAGGCGATCGCATCCGTGTGGAAATCGAAGGAATTGGTCGCCTAGAAAACACAGTTGTGGGACGTTAACGTACCTGCATATGCACTGCATCGGAAATCGCGGGAATTTCCGCATACTTACCCATCAGAGACTGGAACACAGAATAGACAACTGCGGCCAGTATACCTAAAAAGATGGTATTGGCCAGAGTTTCCATAGCAAAATCAGTGCCAGGAATCGAAGTCAAAATTCGCAGTAATACGGAACACAAAAATATAACAATATCTAAAAGAATTGCTTGCATTGTATTGAAACGAATGAAATGATTGATTTTTTCGTTTCTCACTACCAACATGAATAAGGCAAAAAACACAATCAGTTGACCAATTTGCCCTAAACTTCCGTAAACTATTAGCACTGGTTGCAGTGGTATAAGCAGAAGCTTAAGTAGCGGAAACTGTCTAAACAAAAAACTACCAAAGCTTAGACTGTCAATCAAAGGCAGTAAATAAGGTAAACAAGCGAAAATTCGCTCAGGGAAAGTTGTAGACCCGCGCCAAGACATTTTGTGTTCTCCTGTGGCTAAATTTCAATAGCTATTGAGCTTAGGATAACGCAGATACTTGACCTTGCTGGCAAATCTATTTTATATTGGCGACACGAAAGCCCATCACACACTCATATTGGTCTGGCTGTTGTTCTGTAAACTCATTAATTGCTTGACCACAGCGCAGTTTACCTCCACCCCAGCGAGGTTGTCCACTACCATTTGCTAGTAAACAAGACTGACAGACCTTTTCAGAGCTAAGGATTTGATTGTCCATGAAAATGACCAGCATCTCAACCCCTCCGGTTTTCAATAGAGAAATCTCAAAAATGTTGGTAAGTACGCAGGCAAAACTAATTATATAAAACATTTGGATTTAATGTAGGGGTAGCGCCCCCGTGCCTACCTCGGTATTTCGGGCAACTACAGAGGGTTTGCCCCTACGTAATTCATTAATTTAGGAATTTTTAAAATGTTCAATTAATTTTGCAAAGGTACTTAATAACAAAAAGTTGTTAATCAAACCTAGTTTCATTGTATCTTGTATTTCTGCTAATTTTGTAATTTAAAGTACAAAATAATACTTGAATCCCAGCTACCACGTTGATTAAAGTCAACAATTCTTAGATAATTAACTTCCCCGTTCTCAAAGGTTTTCCGTCTTAATTCTTATAATAAACAAATTGCCTAATTTGCAACTTTGGTAATAGGTTTAACCCCAATTTCAATTTTCATCAACTTTATCAGCATCATCAAAAATGACAAAAACTAACTCAGACCTGCTAAAAAACTCCGATCCTGCCATTAATGAACTAATTAACCAAGAATTACAGCGCCAACGTGATCACCTAGAATTAATTGCCAGTGAAAATTTTACCTCCGCCGCCGTATTAGCTGCTCAAGGTTCAGTATTAACCAATAAATACGCCGAAGGCTTACCCGGTAAACGTTATTATGGTGGTTGTGAGTTTGTTGACAAAATTGAACAAATAGCCATTGACCGAGCTAAACAGCTATTTGGTGCGGCTCATGCCAATGTTCAACCCCATTCTGGCGCACAAGCTAATTTTGCCGTCTTCCTGACTCTGCTGCAACCAGGAGACACAATTATGGGTATGGACTTATCTCATGGGGGACACCTGACGCACGGTTCACCTGTGAATGTTTCTGGTAAATGGTTTCAAGTCCGTCATTATGGCGTAAGCAAAGAAACCGAACAATTGGATTATGACCAAATCCGGGATTTAGCACTTAAAGAACGTCCTAAACTGTTGATTTGTGGTTATTCAGCCTATCCTCGGATTATTGACTTTGAAAAGTTCCGCAGTATTGCTGATGAAGTTGGCGCTTACTTACTTGCAGATATTGCTCACATTGCTGGTTTAGTGGCGACTGGTCATCATCCCAACCCCCTACCCTATTGTGATGTTGTTACCACCACAACTCATAAAACCTTACGTGGACCAAGAGGTGGCTTGATTTTGACCCGTGATGCCGAATTGGGTAAAAAGCTGGATAAATCAGTGTTCCCCGGTACTCAAGGTGGACCACTGGAACACGTTATTGCTGGTAAGGCTGTGGCTTTTGGTGAAGCTCTCAAACCTGAGTTTACAGACTATTCTGGACGGGTAATTGCAAATGCTCGCGCCATGGCGACTCAATTACAAAACAGAGGCTTTAAATTAGTGTCTAATGGCACTGACAATCACTTGATGTTAGTAGATTTACGTTCTATTGGCATGACTGGGAAGAAAGGAGATCAACTGGTTAGCACTGTGAATATTACCGCCAATAAAAATACAGTTCCCTTTGATACTGAATCACCTTTTATTACCAGTGGTTTAAGATTGGGTTCTCCAGCGATGACAACTAGAGGTTTCGGTGTGGCAGAATTTACGGAAGTTGCGAATATTATTAGCGATCGCCTACTTTCCCCCGATTCAGATCCAGTCACTAAAGATTGTTTAACGAGAGTGGCCGCATTGTGCGATCGCTTCCCATTATATCCTCACCTAGAAATTCCCGTACCAGCCCTAGTTTAAACAACCTTGAATTAGCATAGGGTGGCCATTGTCCACCCTCTGTACTCTCTGTAACCCAGTTTTCAATATCAATTGGTGCTTGACAAAATTCTGAATTTCGACTATGATTATGTTATAAGTGGAAAAGTGTGCGCCCATATATATAGACTTTTCATTCCTCAGAATCAGGATTTTCAAAATTTAAGAATTTTTAGCATCTAAATCTTCAAGATGATGGGAAACAGTAGAAAGAATATTTTTTCTTAATCTCCATGTGTCACCATGTTGTAAATGAGCAACCCAGCTTTGCAAAAATTGTCTGATTATTTCTTTGTCCAAAATCCCTCGTTGATGTTGTGAGATAATTTTCTTAATCCTTTTGACGCTTTGACGTAAGCTATTACTACGAACTTTAATTTGCTTAGGGAACACACGAAAACCGACAAAATTTGCTCCGTATTTAGTCTCAAATAATTGGCTTTTAATTGGGTGAATTTTTAATCTTAGACTGGTTAAATATCCTTCAATAGAAATTCTGGCATGAGCTAAAAAGATTTTATCATCACCAAATAAAGCAAAATCATCAACGTAGCGAATATACTTTTTACATTTAAGTTGATCTTTAATAAAATGGTCAAAACCGTTTAAGTAGACATTTGCCATAAATTGACTTGTCAAATTACCAATAGGTAAACCACGTCTTCTTCCTAAAGGTGATAATAAGTCATCTCCGGGAAAATAATGCACTACCAACTCTTGTTCATTACTATGGTCTATAATTTTATCAAGTAACCAGAGGGTATCAGCACATTTAATTTTGCGGTGAATTAGAGATTTTAAGATTTGATGATCTATGCTTGGGAAGTATTTACGAATATCAGCTTGAAAGATATATTTACTAGAACGAGCAAATTTTGTAAAGCGCCGCAAAGCTCGGTGTGAACCATAACCAACTCGGTTAGCATAAGAATCATGAATAAATGTCCTTTCAAAAATAGGAGTAACAACACGACAAAGAGCATGATGTACTACCCTATCACGATAAGGTGCAGCAGAAATCAAGCGAGGCTTGGGTTCAAAAATTTCAAATGTTGTATATTCTCCAGGAGTATAGGTTTTGAATTTGAGTTCTGCTTGTAAATTAAATAATTCTCTTTCTAGGTTATGATTAAACTCAAGAACATCAGGTTTAAATCGCTTTGCTTTTTGTGCTTGTTTTGCTGCTAGAAGTAAATTACTAAAATCTGTAATTTCTTCCCAAAGATTACCATATCTTTTCATATTCCAATTTTTCTATATAATAATGTAGGTTAGGTTGACGTTAGGAAACCCAACACTTACAAAGATTTGTTGCGTTGCGCTGTCGCTTAACCCAACCTACAATCTTATAAATTATTTAATGTCAAATTTTCCTGTTGTTTTATCCAACCACCTAAATCTAAACCAATTTCGTTAAGTAATCTTTGGATATATTCGTAACGGTCGGTGGAAATTAGATTAAAATCAAAAAGTAATCTGGTTTGATATCTGAGAATTTCTAGTTTAAGATTAGAAGACTTTAATTGTGTGAGTTTTGGAGAACTATAACGAGCAATCAGCAATTCATCTAAAATCTCATAAAGAACAGTAGTGATTCTGTTACCTAGCATAAACTTATGATTTCGTGGTAAACGATTAATAATCGGTACATACCATTTAATTAAATCGTAAGTTTTCTGAATTACAGGTAAATCACCCATTTTTTATATGCTATTTTTGATGTAGTTTAGAGTCGAGCAAGTCTTCGGTTTTACCCTACCAAGCTACCCGACTCAGTTTTATATTCGGACAGAATTGCTTCTATCGCTGGGTTAGGTTTGGACTCCTCATATACCCTTGATAAATTCCCATTTACCAATTCTGACTTTGAAGAGTGCTGAACGAAGACACGACCCGAAAACCGTAGTTGTTGTTGCGGTTATCACGCGAATTCCTATTGCGATTCGCAGACCGACAATTCCTAGCGTTGTTGTTCCAAGAACCGCCGCGCAAGAGTCGGAATCACCTACCCCAAAATGAACAATATCATCAGCTACTTGTTATTAGACTATTTGGATACAAATTTTAATAATTCTGACTTGTTGCTATTTTCTTAATTGATGTGATATACTTCACACAATACCTCTATATTTTTTTTAGAAAAAATATTTTTCCGCCAAAGGCGGGGGGCTAAGAAGGGAAAAGAGAAAGAAGTGCAGAGGGTGAAAGGGTAAGAGTATAAAGGGCTACAAAGTCCTGAACGAAGACACGACCCGAAAACCGGAGTAGTAGTTGCGGGGATCACGCGAATCCCCATCGCGAGACGCAGACCGACAATTCCTAGCGAAGTAGCCCCAAGAACCGCCGCGCAAGAACTTATATTGTGCGCTTCGATTAATTAAAGCACTGCCGTCTTTAGGCGCATTATTATAATTTTCTTCATAATCATCTTCACACCATTCCCACACATTACCGTGCATATCATACAAACCAAAAGAGTTCGGGGGAAAAGTTCCTACATCTGTGGTTTGTTGGCGATATTTACCTTTTGCACCGGAAGCGTAAGGATGATTACCATCATAGTTTACCAAATCAGGAGTGATATTGTCACCAAAATAAAATGGTGTGGTTGTCCCGGCTCTACAAGCGTACTCCCATTCAGCTTCACTGGGTAAACGGTATTTTTTACCTATAGCTTTGCTGATTCTAGCACAAAATTCCTGTGCGTCAAGCCATGAAACCCGTTCCACTGGTCTGTTTTGGCCAGAAAAATGGGAAGGTTCGGGATTTAGATCTAGATCATGATTGATTTTTGGTAATACTGCGACTCTTTTCCATTGTGCTTGAGTAACACTAAACTTGCCCATGTAAAATGGTTGAATGGTAACTTGATGTTGGGGACTTTCGTTACCACCTCTTTCTGGTTCATTTTTTGAACCCATGAGAAAAGTTCCCCCAGGAATAGCAATCATTTCTAAGGAAATACCATTACCTAAATCTTGGGTAAATGATTTGTGAGAATTATTAAATTGCGGTGGAATATTTGCTGGTTGGGGTGGGTTAGTTGGGGGAGAAATAAATTGCTGAAAAATTTGTTTAAAAGGATTATTAGAAACCTGTGGTGGAAGAGGAATCACAACAGTTTTTTGACTAATAGGATTTTTCAATGCTGCTAAAACTTCCGTCGCTGAATTATAACGTTTGCGAGGAATATCCTGCAACATTATTTCTAAAACATCAGTTAATTCTGGACTTAAGGAAACATACTTTTGCCATTGCCATTGCATTTCTTGAGTATCAAATAGTTGATCTTGTCCGTCGGATGTTTGAAAATGTCCCGTCAATAACCGCACACAGGTAACAGCTAAACTATAGAGATCACTACTATGATAAACCATGCCACGAGATTGTTCTGGAGGAGCATATCCGGGTGTACCTGTAACAGTCCCAACTCTAGTTAAAATACTGCTACTGGTTTCTTTGGAAACGCCAAAATCAATTAAGAATAATTTACCTTGTTTACTTCTGATAATATTTTCTGGTTTAATATCTCGATGAATAACATGATTATCATGAATAAATTGGATAACTGGCAATAATTCTGTGAGGATAATTATAATTTGGGATTCGTTTAATTTACCTTGAGTTTGAAACTCTTGCCAAAGATTTTGACCATCTATAAATTCTTGGACTAAATAAAGTAAACCATCTTGAGAAAAAAATGCCAGTAAGTCTGGTATTTGGGAATGTTTTCCTAAGTCTTGCAACCTAACGGCTTCTTGTTGAAATAGTTCTGTAGCTTTTTGTAAGGCTGCGCTTCCGGCTTGTTGGGGTAAAAACTGTTTAATGACGCAGGGGGTGTTTAATCTTTCTTCATCTATTGCTCGAAAAGTCTTGCCAAAACCACCTTCTCCCAGGAATTTAATCGGACGATAGCGATCTCGTAGGACTATTTTACCGCCACAGTTTCGACAAAAGCTAGTACCTGGGGGATTTTCGTAATTACATTGAGGATTGAGACATTGACTCATGGTAGCTGCTGGGTATATCTAGGGATAATTATAACATACTACTGTCTGATAGCGTAGCATAGCGCAAGCCATATCATGATATCCACCGATTTAAGGATTTTCAGGATAATTTTGTTTGATGTTATGTTCTTTGGAATTTAGATTTTTGAGAACATTTATTCTATCTAAATGGTAATTTCGACGATATTTTTGTTATTGCTGACTATTCAAATCAAAATCCTTCCCATTCCCAAAAATCTCCAAAAACAATCCTGAAAATCCTCAAATCCTGAAAATCCTGATTCAGACAATATTGCTTATTAAATATTCAAATCAAAATCCTTCCCATTCCCAAAAATCTCCAAAAACAATCCTGAAAATCCTCAAATCCTGAAAATCCTGATTCAGACAATATTGCTTATTAAATATTCAAATCAAAATCCT
>NZ_JAQMSE010000158.1:0-15873 GCF_028330045.1 Aphanizomenon sp. CS-733/32 | reverse complement strand
CTACACAAACAAAGTCCACCTGCGTGGACTAACGAAAAATCAAGGCTTTTGAACCCACGAAGGTGGGTTTCGTCTGTGTAGCTGCGACTTCTAGTCGCCCTTGCAAGTAATAAATTAGACTTTTCAAACACCCTCTTAGAAGTTCCACAATGTTATCAGATTTTCAAGCATACTATGATGTTTTAGTAAATGATCCTGAAGAAATGTCCTGCTGTCCACCTGGACATACTTTTAGCACAAAAGCGCGATTTCATAAACGTTATCTCAAAGAATATCTCAAACAATTTGGTTTGTCTTATAGTAAGAAAAATCCAAAGGTTGTAGAGGGTAAAAAGTATCTAGATGCGTTAAAAAAGCGATGTGAATCAATGAATCATTTATCTAGCTTGAAATTATTGTTAGATATATGGGATCGCATAGAAACTTTGTAAGCAATAGCATAATTTAGGTTCATAAAAGTGAATCTCCCATTGATTACTGCGCTCAAAAACACAATGAGAGAATACCTGTATGAATTAAATCAAAAACCGACAGCTTGATCAAAACGGATTTGTTCTAAACTGCGATCGCCATAAACCCCCTCAATTTGCTGACGACAGCAATCAATGGCAAAATCGTTGACATCTTCCGGTTCAATCCCATACATCTCTTCAAATGTCTCTGCTTCCACACGACAGAAGCGAGGACGGGTAGAGTAGATTTTACACTCCCGCGTACCATGATCATAATTTACGCACCATCCCCCCTCACCTACCATACTGAGGTAAAGTTCTAAATCCGGTGGTGAAAGATACGCTTCTAAATCGGGACGATCCGCTGGTGTTAGGTTACAGCAAGCGCCACACTGAGATATACATTGCCAAGTAGCCATATTTTTAACCTTTTAATCTTCCTGTTATTCTACTTTTTTATGACTTTTTCTATAATTTTGTGAACTAAATTAAATTTTAGATCCCCTAAACAGATATGATGAGTTGCGGGTTTTGTGATTGAATTATTAAATCTTTTTAAACCATTAAAATCACTGGGAGGAAAAATGGACATTTTAGCTAACATCAATTGGGAAGTTGTCTTGCAATTAACTTGCGTAGGACTAATCGTGGTTTCTGGGCCTATAGTAATCTTCCTTCTAGCATTTCGCAACGGCAACCTGTAAATTGGGTCATGGGTAATGGTTTGTATTGTCACCAATTACCCATTTGGGATCATCGGGGTTTAAATCCCCGCTTAAAAAAGTTTTTAATCTTTAATTCTGCACAGAAGTTGATAAAGCCTGAATTGCAGTTTGAATAATTCCTTCATAGACAGGTTGAGATAGATTTACCTGCTCTGCATTGTCGCGGTTGAAACCTAACAGACCAAATTTATCTTCTGGTCGCATGACTAAAACCTTACCTTCAGAATTTTTGACTCTTAATTCCCTACTCATCCCATTTTCATAGATTCCACAGGTATATTGACGCTGTTTGTATTCAAAACTAGCGCGTGATGGTTTTGATAAATTAGTGAAAAGTTCAAGAACGTGATTTGGGAGTTTTGCACCGATTAACTCCATTTCAATGGTAGTTTTACCATTAAAGTTATTTTCTCGTAGTTTGTAAGCAATATCCAATCTTGATGGTAAGGGAAAATAGTCACCCCAACGCCATGCTATACCTTTAAGTTCTTGACGCTGATTGTCTATAGTTTGGGATACAGTTAATTTAATGTGACCTTTACCAACTATTTTCTGTTCAATCACTTGGACATTAGGAGTCCAAAAAATTGGATCTGAGTTATCAATACCGCAAGGATGAAGAATATTTAACTGCTGGAAAAGATCCTGGTTAATGTCGTGAATATTAACTTGAGTATCTATTTTCAAAAGCGGTTTCAGATGTTGAATTTCTAAACACTGATTTGCAAATGCAGATAACCGCAACCGAAATTCTGGTAAATTCTCTGCTGGTAAAGAAAATCCTCCCGCAGCTTTGTGTCCTCCAAATTTACCTAATAAATCCCGACAAGCATCTAAAGCTGCAAATACATGAAATTCAGGAATTCCCCGTGCTGAACCCCGAATGATGCTGTCATTTTCGTAAGTTCCAATAAAGACGGGAACACCATAACGTTCTAGTAAGCGGGAAGCCACAATGCCAATGACACCATGATGCCAATCCTCTCTGATTATAACTAATACCCGGTCTTTTTGTAAAGAGTTTACATATAAATTTTCAACAATAGCAATGGCTTCTTGTTCAATTTCTTCGCACATTTGTTGACGTTGAGTATTAGTTTGTTCACACTGGATAGCTTTGGCTAGGGCGATACTAAAATCATCGGTTGTGAGTAAATCAATGACAATTTGGGGATCACCAATTCTGCCGATAGCATTAATTCTTGGTCCCAATCGAAAACCAATATCTTCCGGTTTTAAAGATTTAGAAGTTTGGTTTTTTTCTCCTTCGCTGGCTTGAACTCCGGCAATTTGAATTAATGCTTGTATCCCTGGTAAAGTAGATTTTGGTAATATATTTAAACCTCTTTTGACCCAGCGACGATTCACACCAGTTAAAGGGGCTAAATCGGCAATAGTTCCTAATGTAAATAGGGCTAAAAGGGGCTGCACTAAACCTTTCAACTCTCCTAATTGCTGTGCTAAACAAACGGCTAAAATATAAGCCACACCGACACCAGCTACACCTCGATAGGGAGAGGATTCAGCGATTAGTTTAGGGTTAAGAATTGCATTAGCTGGAGGTAATATTTGGGGAATATCATGATGATCTGTGATAATGACTTTTAAACCCAATTCTCTGGCTTTAGTAATTGGTTCAACGGCAGAAATTCCGTTATCTACAGTGAGAATTAGTTTGACACCTTCATCATGAAATTCTTGGACAATGCGGTTATTAATGCCATAACCATCGTGCATTCGACTGGGGATAGCATAATCAATATCAGCACCTAAAGCGCGTAAACTGCGGAGTAGTAAGGCCGTGCTGGTCATACCATCTGCATCATAGTCGCCACAGATAGCTATTTTATCTTGATTAGCGATCGCCATTTCCAATAATTCCACACTTGCAGCTAAATCAGCAAATTCCTCCAAAGGAGAAGGTAAATTTAACGATTCAGGATCTAAAAATATTTTGGCATCTTCTGGTGTTTCCATGCCCCGATTAATTAACAATTGGCTAATAATGGAGGAAATATTCATTAAATTTGCTAATGTTAAACTAGCTTCGGGATTTGTTGCTGCAATTTGCCAACGTTGATTGGGTAAGCGTCTAATTGATTGGTTATTGTTCATTGCCAATTTACGTCTTTTTCATTGATCATGGCGCGTTATACTCTCGCTAACACAACCTAAGTATCTTTTTTAAAATCAAATATTATTCCTATATCTATAATACATAATTCAGTATTTTTAATGATTTATTAACAATTCTTACTACAAAACTGATAGTATCTTCATGTAGAATCTATTTTGATACAAAACCCCAAGTACCAAGTGATTAACCATGAAAAATTGGCAGCAGAAGTTATTTGTAGGCTTAGTTTGTTGTGCCTTTTTAGTTTTCGGGTGGCAAAATAGAGTATTAGCAGCAGAAGTTACTAGCAACAATACTCCAATTCTCAAAGCAGAATTAGCCCAATTAGAAGTCACCCAAAATGTCTATGACTATCTATTGCAATATCAACCAGAAACTTATAATGTTCTCACCAAAACATTAGCAGATAGTATTGAAGATGCCAAACAACCATTAGCAGATGAAGTAGTTAATAATCTGTGGGCTTTATCTGCAAGTAATCCCCAAGTAAAATCGAGATCAAATAATGGCAAAGTAGAATATTTGATGTCAACTTGGAAATACACAAGTAACCCAAGTACAGATTGGCCAATAGGTGCAAAGAAATTGCTACCTTATCAAACTTGGTTTACCGCAGTACCACAAGTAAAAGAATTTTGTCAAAAATATCAACCAATTGATAGCAATATTCCTGATAATGTTGAACTATCATTGCGGTTACAACAGTATTTGGGATTAATCTTAAATAAATATTCCACCAAAACCCATTTCGTGGAAATGTGGGTAAAAGCAGAAGATTTGATGAGACCATGTATTGATGGAGAAATTGACGATTCTGCTTGTAATCTTTTACCTTTACCTGTTCCTGATAGTAGTTCTGTGGTTAAGGCAATATATACCAATTCCTATAGCAATGCCAAAAAAGAATATTATCCTTGGACTGGTTTAGGTTACACCTACGATTGGGGAAATCCTCAAAAACCCCATCAAGGACCCAGTGAGTTTATCATTAATCCTACTCCAGAAAAACCTGTAGAAGTGGAAGTTGTTTCTGTGACACCGACGCAAGAATATTGTCGGAATCAGATTGTACAATAAGGTTTTTGTTCAGTAGGTAAAGAGACGAGAATAAAATCTAATAAAATAGCTAGACTGAAGGGATGGTCAAAATATAGGAAAATTTTGGCTAATCCCTTATTTTTTTATGACTTCTTTCATTATTTATACTACTAATCTTGATCACTACAACTATCATCAATAATACTTAATATAGCTTAGACTGATAGCTTCCCTGTCTTCAAAACGCTAGATAAACACAAAAGGTATCGCTTTTTTTGAGCAATTCCACTATAGTAGTGAAAGGTTGTTTTCCTTTGCAAACAAAGTAGCAACATAACAACCAGATAACTTTTTACTTAATCAACATAACTTTGAAATGGCTGTACGGGGACTGGATAATGTAATTGAAATCGCTCATCGGGTGTGGGGCATAGAACCACACCGCCATGTGCGTATCCCGTCAGCAAACAGCAATGAACAACCTATACCTGTAGATGCTCTATGGACAGATTACGGTCTTCGTCCAAATTCTAATAACTTGTCCTTCATGGTTCAATCTGTTCATGAATCAGAAATAAACCCATGGAAACAGAGATTACGTTATTGGCCTGTTCGCGCAGGGTTGTTAGTCTCAGATGAAATTTATATACTTCAATATTACACTCCATCGGGCAAATTAGAAGAACGAATTGTAGATCGTGACTCTCTATATTTAGAACTAACTAGACCAGATAGCCACTTATTTAAACCAAAAGCACTGGCAGAATTTCGTACTGGTCAGCTAACATTAGCAGATATTGAAGAACCTGTTTCTGAACGGAGTTTTTCTTTTCTTCTGCGACAAAGAGCCGAATTAGATCAAGCATTTCAAACAGCAATTCAAGAGGTGCTTACAGAAATTGGTATTCCTAAAAGGAGAAATTCAAAAAGCAAAATATCTTCTCGTCACGAAATAGCAGGTCATGGAATTCGTGTAGCGATCGCATTTTTAGCAGCAAGAATTTTAGAAGACAAAGGCTTTTTTTGTTCTGAATCACGCATTCCTACTGATGATCCTCGTCTTTTACTGAATCTGACAGTACCTCGTGCTAATGGTTTTTTCAAAAAAGCCCTTGAGGAATCAATTCCTCATCTTAGCGACAGAATATTACAGCATTTAGGAGCTAACTTAGGTAATCGAGTTAGTTTTGCACTGGTAGATCATCGAGATGTGGGATTGCTGTATGAACGAGCTATTAAAGAATTACCTAGTGATATTGAAGGTGGACAATGGACTGATTTACAGCGACATTATACTCCAATAGCGATCGCTGAAAAAATGCTGGAATTATTACCTTTAGAAAGATTACGTCCAGAAGAACGAATAATTTTTGATCCGGCTGCTGGTTCAGGTAGTTTACTATTGGCTGCTACATCACGTCTAGCGGGAATGATAGATATTCCTGAAAATTTAGAAAAACGAAAATCTTATCTTGCAAATCATGTAGCTGGTAATGATTTAGATCAATATGCAGATTTAGTAACACAATTGAGATACACCCTAGCAAGAGAATCATTAGGTCAAGATATTCCATTTCCTTTTCCTGAGCATTGAATAATTAAAATTACCCGTCAAATTATTGAGAGAGATCAAAAACATCTTGACATTCCTGAACCAGATAATCTACGGATTCAATTAGATGAAATTGTAGAAGAATCCTATGGAAATCCTCATTGGATAGAAATTAAACGAACTGGAGAACCTCCAGAATTAGAATTATGGAAATCAGAACAAACAAAGCCGACATTTACAGTGCATGGTCAAGTTTTAGAAGTTTCTAAAGATAATAGCCAAATTCGCTTATATTTGAGTGGTTTGTTAGATGATAATCGAGAAGACTGGCTGCCAATTTTACCAGAAATGCCTGGTTGGGCGCTGGATGGTACAGTTTTTAAAGCTGAACTAAGTCAGGATGTCGAAACATTTGAAGAACTTGCCCAACGTCCTTGGGCTATCAGACAATTTCGCCATACTCCTCGTCCCTATCTAACTGACGATGAGCTAAAAGAAGAATTAGGGATAGAGGAGTAAAAGTAAATTTTATGACCTGTGAATTTGTTTTTTTACCAGTTGGCAATGCTGATAGCATAATTATCTATCCTGATGGTGGTTCAGCCGTTGTAATTGACCTGCATAAAATACCTTTACTTCGTAAATGGTTTCAAAATAGAAAAGAAACTAATATCAGCAGAATATATATTACTCATGAACATCGTGATCATTTTCCATCACTTGAAGATTTAGTTACTTTTTTAGACAACTGGTTAAAAAGTGGAAAAGTAGGAAGTATTTGTCTACCTTATCAGGTATATCAACAAGCGAAGAAAAAAGTGGCTGCTAATAGAGTCGCTAACAAACGTCTGGAAGATGCCTTAGATCAACTAGCACGTTGGGAAAAAAAGAGCATTATAACTTTTATAGAAGTTACTCGCGGATCAAATCCATATTCTCAAGATTCTTTAGAAATTCATGCTTTACATCCAGGGCTTTTATATGCTCAGGATCATTTAGCTAACACTGGTGGTAAGGATAATGAAATATCGTATGTGCAGGGGAAATTACCATTCTTGCAGAAACTTCTGGAAAATGGCAATTGAAAACTGAGACAGACCATGAAAATGTAATTTCTACCTTAAAATACCCAGCGTGTAAAAGTCTTATTGATGTTGCTACATTATCTAAATAGTTATAAGGATTTTGAATAAAATTCTCACTTTCTTTCCTCCAATATCAAAGTAGAATCTGCACTGTGTCCAAACTCTTCTGGTGTATATTGAAGATGTGCTTCCGCACCTGGCCAAATGAATGTTCCTGGAGTCACTGAACGGACTAAATAATGTAAACTGTAAACTCCTGGTTCGAGATGATCTGCATAGGAAATTATGCGATCTTTATAGATTGTTTTATATCCTAATTGCCAATTATCGGCTTTTGCTTGTAATGCTGGTGTCGCTGTTTGAAAACTATCATCTACTGCTTCAAAACCTGCGGGTAATGGGTCTTTAATGACTACATGATCTACAGGATGATCTGTAATTACTTCTAAACCAATATCAAAGACTTGTCCAGGTTGTAAAGTTAAAGGTTTATCAAAAGCATACATTCCGGTTTTTTGGATAATTTTCTCTTCATTGACTTTACTAATTTCTCGCGTTACTCGTAACCCGTTAAATCTTCCTGGTTGATTTCCCTGTAAACGATATTTGTAAGCCACTAAATAATGTAATCTGCCTCTTCCCGATTTTTGCAACCATAAATCACGTTTACCTTGAGGTAATTGATTCATGGGAATATTTATTTGCAAGCTAGGATTTTGATAACCATTAAAACGGGTTTCTCCTAATTTCTGATTTGCTAATTTTACCGTAGTCATAAAATTAGGTGGTGTGGGTTGAAGTTGGCTATATGCAACTAAAGCTGTGAATGCCTGGGCGTTATTATAACTAGATTCCCAAGTACCATCTCTGCGTAAATTTAGCAGACTTTGCAGTAGTTTATCAATAATTTCGGGGTTGGTTTTTTGGTCAGTAAATAACCGTAAAGCTTGGGCTTGGGTGACAGTGCTTGAATTCATCCAACTCCAAGTTTTGGGTAAGTTTACAACTGCGGTACGTCCAGTTTCATAGATATTTTTTTGGAACTCCACCCGCATGATTTGGGCTTGATTTTGCCATTCAGGAAATTGATATAGATATCTCGCCAATTTGATTTGAGTAACTAGATCAAAATTATCACGTTGTTGATAAATATCTGACAAGAAACTATTGCGTTTATCTCCTAATTGTGCTAAGGCAATTAAAGAATTTAGTTGGAGTTGCGATTTACAAAGTTTCTGTTTACAAAAGTCGTATTGTCCAGGGTTGGCGACAACATTTTGCAGATAAGTTTTCAGACTAGAAATGATTTGACTATCCACTAAATCAGGAAAGATTTGATTAGCTTTAACTAAAGATTCTACCGCATAACTAGAAACCCAAGGATCGGATTTTTCTTGTCCTGGAAATGCGGCAAAACCACCATCTGCTATTTGCAGTTTTTGTAATTGTGCTATTGCTATTTTGGCTTGTTGTTGAGGATTAAATTCGGCAAATGTTTGATTATATTTTTGGGTGAGGGTTTGCAGATTTGCAGCAATTAATAATTGACTTGCGGCTGGTTCTGCAAATGGTAAATCATTATTTTCTAAAACTTGTTTTGCAGGTGCTTTAATGGCGGGAATTAAGGTACTAGCTAACTGAATATCTAAACCTCCAGCTTCACGGAAGGTATTTTTATCAATATTTATGGGAATTTTTACCTGTTTTTCACTCACACCAGTTTCGACAACTTGTTCGGTAATTTCTAAAGGTTTAATTTCCAACGGGACAGTAAAAGCATCAGCGATATTATTTAATTGGGTGGTAAATGTAACTTTACCTTCGCCCACATTACCCGCTATCATGGGGAAACGATAAGCTTGGGTTGCTGACTCGGCTTTTGGTTGTAATGTGGTGGTTTTGGGGTTATTTTCGGCGAAGTTGAGAGAAGCGCTAAGTTCACCGTTAATAGTCAGATTTCCAGTGTTTGTGGTGGTGTTGGTGACTGATAAACCTGCTAAAATGCGATCGCCTGTGCGGGCAAATTGTGGCAAAATAGCATTAGTTATAAGTGGCTTTGTGGTGATAAATGTTGCGTCACCATTCCCAAACCGCAAATTTCCATCTGTAGCTACTACCAGTATCCGCCAAGTTGTTAGATTATCAGGTAATTTAAAGCTGATTTTCGCCTTACCATTTTCATCACTAATTACCGCACCATTGTAATAAGCTAAAGCTTGAAAATCTTCACGAATCCGAGTATTTGCTAAAGCATTGGATAAACCTCCACCATAACCCCAACCTTTCGGTAAAATTTGCGCTAATGGTGCTAATTTAACATCACGACGATTATCACTAAATCGGGTAGAAATTGGTTGTTCTGCATAAACAGTATCTACCAAATTTGGCGGACGATAACCAGTTAATTGTAACACCGCTTCATTCACCACCATGACAGTAAATTGTCCTTTGGTGGGAGTTCCTTGACTATCTTTTAATTCCAGTTCTACAGTTGTTTCTTTTCCCGGTTCTAAAGATTTTTCAACGGGGTTAACTTGTACCTTTAAATATTTATCTTCTAGGTTAACTTTAAAAGGTGAAAACCCAATTTTGGCTAAATTCTCTAAACTTCCCGGTTCTATTTGATTCAGCGGTTTACCTTGTCTGACTAATACCGCTTCTACTGCTGCATTAGGTAACATTTCTGGCGTAATTGTAAACTGAATTTGGGGCGCACCTCCTTTAATTTTCATCACTTGTTGATAGAGAGGTTTATCTTTAATCACCGCAAAATATAATTCTCCTTCTGGGTAGGGAGATTGAATTAAAGCTGTAGCAGTATCTCCAGGTTTAAACTCTTTTTTATTTAATTTAACCTCCAATTTATCTTTTTCTTCTCCACCCCAAAATACTTGATTTTCTCCTGTCACCCAAATTTGTAAATCTGTAGCTGTAATCTCGTCTTTACTATCACTAAAATTAGCGCGAATGCGATACGAACCTGATACATTAGGTTTGAAATTCACTGTTTGAGGAGTATTCCTAGATGTAATATCTGTTTTCCCAACAGTTTGATATTCAACTTGATTTTGTGGAGTTTTACTACCTTCAACAATTTTGGTAACGCTGCTATATTTCATCTGTTGTAATTCCAGATGTATTCTTTGATTTTCTAGAGGTTTTCCCGTTGCGTCAGTGACAATAAACTCTACAGGAAAATTCTTACCAGCGTCGGCGACAAAATTACTTTTTAAACCAATCAGTCTATTACTAGGTAAAGCAGTAAAAGTTTGGGAATTAGCAACTGATAAATTAGAAACATCACTAATTTGCACATCTACCCGATAAGTCATGGGGTAGGGTAAATCTTTAGCTACAGTTACAGTTTGATTACTTTTCCCATTAGGATCTAATTTAGTGTTAGTTTGTAAGACATCATTAGGAACATTCGGACTTTCTTCTGGCCAAAACCATTGTCTCCCAAAACTAAATTCTTCCCAACCTTTAGGGATAAAATTAGTCTGTTGACGAGTAACAAAATATTTAGCTTCTCCTCCTTCCACTGGGGAACCAAATAAATAATTACTTCCTACTTGCACATCAATTTTGTCATCAATTACTGCAAATTCTTTATTTAGCTGTAAATCAACTTTAAAATTGGGAGGTTTAAATTCCGCTACCCGAAACTCTCCAGAAATTTCTTGTCCCTTGTTACCTTTAGCTTTGATAGTATAAAATCCTAAAGGCTGATTTTTAGGAATTGGTAACTCTAAAGAAAATGTACTAAATTCATTAGTTGTCTTTGTGCCTAAATCTGTATTTTTTCCATTAGTATTGACTAAAGTTACTTGATAAACGGAATTTTTATCTTCCTGGATTTTACCTTTTTCTAAATAATCTGCAAAAGTAGTAAAGACAGCTTTTTCTCCAGGTTGATATAACTGTCTATCAGAAAAGATAACCCCTCTTGATTCTGGCTTCTCAGCTTCCCAACCAGCATCAATTCCATAACCATAAGCACCAGTATATTCTTCCGTTCTGGCAAATGCCCAGTCTTGATTTTCACTAGCAATTACTAATAATTGTGGTAAACTAGATGGCAATTTGGGATAACATTGTGTTAATTGATTATTCTCAATAATTAAAATTCCCTTATCATCAGTTTTTCCAATTGCACAGGGTACAGGTTGAGGACGAGATTTATCCGCTAATTTTGATTGATAAATTTGAATATTTGCTGCTTTAACTGGTGAACCATCACTGAGATGATGAACCCGAATTAAACCAGATTCTGGAAACCATTGAGAAAATAGTCCTAAATTGGTTAATTGTACCATGCCATAAGTTGTTGGTTCTTTCCACAATTGTTTACCATCTTCTTGATATTGATGAGTTCTTGCTTGCACTCCATAAGCTAACATTCCCTGACGATTACCTAATTTTTCCTTCAGAGGAACATTGATAGTTAGGGATTGATTTTTCTTGCTGCTAATTTTGAAATCTTGCCATTTAGCAGGTTCGGGTAATAAATCATTAGCACTATTTGTATAAACCAAATCTGTAGGTTTAACAATGCGATAAGCTGCTTGATATTTTGATTCTGGTAAATTAATAGTATCAATATTAATTTGTAAATCCTTATCTGTGGGGAAAATATTCAAATCTGAAGGTGCAGCAATATTTCCAGCTATATCACCAGTATCATATTTAATTGTGACTGATTTACCTAAAGTTTGTCCAAATTTATCTTTAAGATTTCTGTCAATATTAATTGTATAAGTAGTAGCTGGTTCTAAAGCATAGGGATTAATGCTGACAATTCTATCTGCTTCCGAAATTTGCAGTACACTATCAATATTTTTCGGTGCTGGCTTAATTTTAACATTGTTCTTAACGGAATCCGCTAATAAAATGTTATTAAATTCTAACTGAGGACTACCTTTAATAAATCTGCCATAAGTTCCACTTGAATCTGGTTCTCCATAGGGTTTAATTCCCATAAATCCTAAAGGTGAATACGTCGCTAATTTACTAACAAATTCTTTTTCACTAGGTAAATTACCATTAGCAGGAAGAATACCCAAAGAAAATTTTAAGCGGTAAGCTGTGGCCTTTTCTAGATTTTGGACAGGAGTAAGATCATAAACCCAATTCTTAGCTGAAGGATCAAATTTTTCTAAAGGATCTAAATTTTCTGGTGTTTCATTTTTAGCTAATTCCACCTTAAAACCCACACCTTGGGTTTTACCTTCAGGAATTAACTGTAAATGCTTTTGGACAGAATCCAAATCTAATTCTAAATTAGAAGTAAATTGCAACTTTGGTTGTAAATCAACTGGTTCAATTGGGGCTTTTTCAATGGGGTTAACTCCTGGTAAATTAGTAATTTGCAACGGTTCAGTATTAAAATTCCAAGCCAAATCTTGACCTAAACGATGATTTTTTAAATCTGCTAAACCCGCTTTAAGAGTAACCTTAACTCGCGTCGCTTTCGGTATAGCTTTATCAGCTTGAAAACCCACCATACGCGGAGTTAAAAAGCGAAATTGTCCCGGTAAAGGAGGCCAAATTGCAAATTTAGTTAATAAACTTTGCTGTTGGGGACTATCAAGACTTTCAACAGAAATTAAAGCTTCCTGAAAGCGAATCCGAATTTGACTGGTAGATTTTGCATCTCCTAAAGGACTAATTTGTTCTATCCAATCTGGTAACTTTGGTGTGATTAATGACTCAACAGGTGGTAACTTTTCCTTACCTGCTTGAATAGTCATAAAATTACAACCAGTCATTCCGAATACGAGAGTAAAAATAACCAGGAACTTAAAGATTTTTCTAATCATCATATTAAATAAATGCAAAAAATATCAACAGCAACTAGCTACAGTGAATAAACCAATCCTAAATAAAATGTAAACAACTCTCTTCCTCTGTGTTCTCTGTGCCTCTGTGGTTCGATTAAAAAACAGGAATGATATATAGATAACTAATGTAACGTAACTATTTCCCAAAAAGCATACAATTCTTAACATTATTATGAATTCACTAACTCATTTCCTCAAAGCTCTTACTCTCCGCGTCTTAGCGTGTCTGCATGAGATAAAACCATATAAATTGCAGATAAAGCGAAACTACAAACTGAATAAAACTATTGCCTCTTGCATTTTAATCTGTTTATTAATCCGATTATGTCCTTATTTTGCCCCTATTCATAGTATAGATATTGCCCAGCATCAATTAGCAATGGAGTTTACAGATCGTAACAATTTACCATTAGGAACTGTATTAACTACGGATCAAGAAAATACATCAGTTGTCAAATTAAATCAAATTTCACCCCAATTCATCAAAGCAATATTAGCCGCCGAAGATGGTAGTTTTTATCAACATGGGGCCTTAGATTTAAAAGCGATTTTTCGAGCGATAAAAGTAGCAATTGAGAATAGGAAAATTGTTTCCGGTGCTTCCACAATTACCATGCAATTGGCGAGAATGTTGGATAATTCACCCCGAACATTTACCGCAAAATTAAAAGAGGTTTGGTTATCTTGGCGATTAGCTGCGGGAATGAGTAAAGATGAAATTTTAGCTGCTTATATTAATCGTCTCCCAATGGGGGGAAATATTTACGGTGTGGAAGCCGCAGCGCGAATTTACTTTTCTATTCCTGCTAGTGATTTAAACTTAGCCCAAGCTGCTATTTTAGCAGCAATTCCTAATAATCCCACTTATTTTCATCCTTATCAACATCGAGAAAGATTACAGCAACGACAGAAATATGTTTTAAACAGAATGGTTCAGGAAAAATATATTTCTGATGCAGACGCGCAACAAATATCTCAAGAAGAAGTTATATTTAAACCCCGTCAACAGGGAATTATTGCTGCACCACATTTTTTATTTTGGTTAGCCAAACAAAACAATACACCTAATCAAGAATCATCACCTATCCGCACGACAATAAATCGCCCTTTACAGCAATTTGTGGAAGCACAAGTACAACAAGTAATTTCTTCCTTAAAGGCTAATAATGTCCATAATGCAGCAGCGGTGATAATTGACAACTCCTCTGGGGAGGTTTTAAGTTATGTTGGTTCGCCTGATTATTTTAATGATGCGAAATTAGGACGAAATGATGGAGTTCAAGCTTTGCGTCAGCCCGGTTCTACCTTAAAGCCATTTGTGTATGAATTAGCCTTAGAAAAGGGAGTAATTAGTCCTCATACGATTTTGCCAGATGTTGCTACCCATTATGCAATTCCGGGAGCAAAATTATATAGTCCTACAGATTATACTAATAGCTTTCTTGGTCCAGTGAGAGTCAGAGTTGCTTTGGCAAATTCTTTAAATGTACCTGCGGTAAAGGTATTAGAAAAAGTGGGTGTAGCAACTTTTTTAAATCGGTTGCATGAGTTAGGTTTTTCCCATCTAAATCAAGGTGCAGAATATTACGGTTTAGGCTTGACTTTGGGTAGTGGTGAAGTGAATTTATGGGAACTAGCTAAGGCTTATTTAACTATGGCTAATATGGGGAAAAATATCCCATTAGTTACGACATTAAACAGTTCCCCAATTACCAATTTTCAATCGTTAGTTTCCAATAATTGGCAATTAATTATTGATATGTTAAGCGATCGCTATGCCAGATCCATAGCTTTTGGTGTAGACTCAGTGTTAAATTTGCCCTTTGCCGTTGCTGTCAAAACTGGCACATCTTCAAATTATCGTGATACTTGGACAGTTGGCTTTAGCCGTGATTATACTGTAGCTACTTGGGTGGGTAATTTCAACGGTGAACCCATGCGTCAGGTTTCCGGTGTTACAGGGGCTGCACCTTTGTGGAACAGAATCATGTTACATCTCCATGAACACCAAACACCGGCTGATTTCCCATCTCCAGATGGCATGGTAAAATTACCAATCTGTGCTACCACAGGGTTAAAACCTACACCTAGCTGTACTTCAGTAGTTCAGGAGTATTTCTCTGTAAAAGATAAAATTGCTTATGAAAAATCTACGGATTTCCATTTATCACCTGTGTATGATCAATGGTTAGCAAAACAGCCACAATTGCATTCTAATCCTGATAATTTCCGAATTATCTCTCCTCAAAATGGGGATTTATTTCTGCTGCATCCATCTGAAGAAGGACAGCAAAAACTAGAATTTAAAGCTAGTGGAACATTAAATCAGTCTATAGATTGGTGGCTAAATGATCAACATTTATCTACACAATCAACCAATGGGATATTTTGGCATTTACGCCCTGGTAATTGGAAGCTAGAAGCTAGGACTGGTAAGATGTACGACCAAATAAACTTTCAAGTGGAGGTGGGAAATGTCCAACGGAGAAAACAAGGTTTTTCTGTAGCAGATCCTACTAAATTATAGGATGTTATGGATTGATGAATTTTACATAATTACCTCAATCTTTTATCCGGGATTTGATCAATCAAATTCGATAATGTAAATATAGTTGAAACTTTTAAGCAAGTGAAAATAGCCATGAAGAATACACAAGAAACCAAGTCTGCGAAAAAGAAACAGTCGTTTCTTCCTGTTGATATTGGGACTCCTAAAGTACCAGTCCGCAAAACTAAAGCGAAAAATCAACAGTCTGAATCACTCAGCGACTGGGAACACGCGAGTTAATTTATGAACTGCTTTTTTCCCTGCATCTGTCTAAACTATGATTTGTAGTGATTTTGGTGATAATGATGATTTAATATGGTAATCATTGAATCAAAGTAATCAAAATAATTATAGTTTAAGTAGGTAGACAAAAATAAATAGAACTATGTTAAGTAAGTTAACAGATTCTGAAATTGGCTCGTAGTTAGGGCTTTAGCCCTACTTTCAGGTCTAAAGACCTTACTACAAACCTTTAATTATTTACGTTACTCTACTT
>NZ_JAQMSE010000157.1:0-14275 GCF_028330045.1 Aphanizomenon sp. CS-733/32 | reverse complement strand
TCCAAATGTGGTTTTAGTGTGTCTCGTAATAAGTTAATCTGGTTCATAGGGGTTTCTTTGATTGTGTGGTAACTTTCTATGAAACCCTTTCTCTGTTTCCTTTGCAAGCTTTTTCTCTATTTTTTGTCCTGTACAGAGAATGTAACTACTAAATTTCATTAATAAATGAGAAACTATCTTCAGTTAATTATCATCTAACTACTCATGGCATTGAGGAAAAAATTATTTTTTTTAATAGTGAATCATGAGTTCAATTAACAGAATATACATGAATACCAAGGACATCATACTTCACAGTATGACAAACTATCTCAATTTTTAGAAAAATGTGTTATAACCTACCGTCAGAGCCATCAATACCATCAATGGTTGCTCACCCCTTGAAGGAGTTACACTGTGGAAAATAATAAGTCTTTTTTTGGAACCCAGGGAATATTAATTGCAATACTTGGACTAACGGGCACTTTAAGTATTGCTTTGATGATTCTATTCAAAGCTAGAATTTCTGATGCTCAAAGTCAAGGTGTAATTGTTAAAAATAAAGATATTGTTGCTAATGTTAAAACTCAGCAGCGGTTAGAGGAATTTAAAACAGAAATGCTGACCACTTGGCAACAAGAAGCACAAGCCAAAGGGGTTTCCACTGATGTACCATCTAACTTTCAAGGGGTTGTAATTAGTGAAGCTAAACTTCCCCCAGGAAAAAAAGTTATTGCCCTAACGTTTGATGACGGACCTTGGCCTAGTAGCACCGCCAAAGTATTAGATATTCTCAAGAAAAATAATATCAAAAGTACATTCTTTGTTGTTGGCCAAAATGTCAAGAATTATCCTGACTTGACAAAACGGATAGTAACAGATGGTCATATTATTGCTAACCATACCTGGCACCATTGGTATCATCACATGAATCCCCAGGTAGCAGCTTATGAAGTTGCTAATACAACAGACATCATTTATCAAACTACAGGGGTGAAAACCAGTCTGTTTCGTCCCCCAGGGGGAAACATGAGGAATGGAGTGGCAGCTTACGCCAAAAATAATAAATATGCTGTTATTATGTGGTCGTCTGATTCTATGGACTATTCTCGTCCTGGTGTACCAAGATTAATTAACAATATATTTAGAGAAGCTAAACCAGGAGGTATTGTGTTAATGCACGATGGTGGTGGCGATCGCTCTCACACTGTCAAAGCCTTACCAGAAATCATTAACAAGTTCCGTAAACAGGGTTATGAGTTTGTTACTGTCCCCGAACTTTTGGAAATGCAAGATCAATATCCACAGTTAATTGCCCACAATAAAACAAAATCTCAAAAAGCGAAGAAACCATAAATAAAAATGTCAGAATCAGGATAACCAGGATTAAAGGATGAACAGGATGAATAAGCTGTTGGACATTTAGATTGTATATTGCTCACAACTAAAACTCTTGTGGAACGATTATACTAATGACCAGAGCGATCGCCTTTCCTGAGTAAGCCTGAGTGATGAGTGAATGGCTAAAAACAAGGTTAGAATCACGGACTTTATAGATTAAAGGATTTCACAGATTTTGGTTATCTTAGCAAATCAAAAAAATCCGTGTAATCAGCGTCATCCATATAATCCGTGATTCAGACTTTTTAATTACTAATAGAACCTTTAATTCCAGGAGCTAAAACTGGTGGTAGAAAACGAGAAGTAGATATTTGGTGCGTACTTAATGCCATCTTTTATGTATTAACTCAAGGATCTGTTTTTAGTCTAAACTCCAGTTATTTATTAGAAATTTAAAATATCTAAAGATGCTTCTATTTCTAATTCTATTATTCTCGCTTTTATATCTTGATATTCTGCTAATTTTCCCTCTTGCCAATATAAATCTGCGGCTTTATGAAAATCTGCCACTGCTCCTTGCTTGTCGGCAATTTCTAATAGGGCATTTCCTCTGTTATAATAAGCATTAATATAGTGAGAATTCATTTTCACTACTTGGGTATAATCAGTGATTGCTGCTGCATATTTTCCTAAATCAAAATGAGCATTACCCCGACAATAATAAGCATCAATATCATCAGGACTAATTTGAATGGCTTGGGTATAGTCAGCAATTGCTCCTTCATAATCTCCTAATTCAACCCGATCATGTCCCCGATTTTTGTACCCAATAGCATTATCAAAATCAATATTAATTACTTGCTGCGATTTCTGTTGATCATCTAATAGGTAACGAGATATTTGTCTATCTTTTTGTGTAGTCACATAATCAGGATTTAGCTTAATTGCTTGATTATAATCTTCAATTGCTCCTTGAGGATCACCAATATGAGAGCGAACATCAGCACGATTTTTATAATTAATCGCAATATGGGGATTAATTCTAATTGCTTGGGTATAAGCCTCTATAGCTATTTGATAATTCCCTATTTGATAATGTGTCAAACCTATTTGATAATAAGCTTGACCATGATTAATATTAATATTGATTGCCTGACTATAGTTAGCAATTGCTGTGTGATACTCGCCTAATTGATAATTAACTAAACCTAGTTTATAATAAATATCAGCATCACTATTATTAAATAGTAAGGCTTGATTATAACTATTAATTGCTGCTGCATACTCCCCTTTTTGGAAGTATTCATCACCAAGATTTAAATAAAAAATAGTTAAATCCACAGGTGTGGATTGGGGTTTAATTATTTGACTTTGAGATAAATTAGATGGATAAGAAGTTGCTGGAATGGGAAATTGTTCTAAATAGGAAAATAAACCACCACCATACAATAATTGATTAATCCCAAAGGAAATTTTCCCAGTTTTCAATTTAATCATTTGCGTGGGTAGAAATCCAGCTAAAAAAAGATGATATGCAGATTGCGCTTCATTGACTTCTTCTTGAATCAAAATACAGACAATGACTGCATTTTTTTCCACTTCTTCGGCACTAACTGACCATCTGACTCTATCAATACTACCGTGACGAGATTTGACTTCAACGCCAATGGCAGAATTAGCAGTGAGTGTAAAATCACTTTTACCATCACCACCAAAGCGTTTTTCATAATCTACTTCTGTAATAAAATTAGCTAATCTTTCCTTAACAACTTCCTCGCCTAATTTACCTTTAAGATTATTAATAAAAACGTCACGGACTGGAGAAGTGCGTTTATATTTTTCCGCCATTAACCAGCAAAATTCCCGTAATGCCTTTAATCTCTCACCAGAAATAATAGTTAATTCACTATGTTGACCTTCTATTTGACAATGAAGTAAACAACCAGATGTTAACCTTTTCAGAAAATCAGATTGTAGCGATCGCAGGAGAGTAATCCAATCCATGTACAATATTTCTGTGATCTTTTTATATAAGGATTTAACACTGCCAAACCCTTATAAATCTATAGAAATCCAGTTCAAAAAAAGCACAGAGGGTGTGTAAAGCCGAGAACGACAGCGTCACGCACCACATCTTTGATCATGGTGCTAAGGATTTTTTCTTTCTTCCTTGATTTGGCGTAAGGTTTGGATCAGTTTTTTACTAGATTCAGTAGATACAGCTGCAGCATCACTACTGGGTGTTGCTGAAGTGATAGGACTAAGAGTATTTACTGATGGAGTCTCAGGACGACTTTGAGTATTTTCAGTTTCCGGTGATTTTTGAGAGTTGGGAGTTCCTGAAGGTTTTATTTCAGGTTCAAATACCTTTTCAGTATTTGAAGTAGCGGAAGGTTGAATCTTAGAACTTATGCCTGTAGCATTGGGATTATTTTGGAACTTCAGTTGGAAAGGATAAGAGCTAATTAACTGCTTATCAGCTTGAGGTGGATTGGCACTGAAAAATTCTCTAACCTTAGATTGTAGCTGCGGCGATTCTGCTCCTGCTTGGAACTTAATATCCAAGACCTTACCATCTGAATCTACAACTAATCTACCCACAACTGTTCCTTCCATTTCAGGTGTATCTGTAGAGATGGTTTCCCGAATTACCCCTTTCTCTTTTATATTGGGGTATTCTTGGCGCACATTTTGTCTAAGAGTATTGTAAGAATTCAGTTTAGCCAGTAGTTGCTCCGTTCTTTTACCTTTTGATTCAGACTCATTGGTGATGATTGCTGATGATTTGCCCTGATAATTATCTGTTAAAGCCAATTTCTGCCCATCTTGAGGCACTTTAGTGGCACTATTTCCTGATTCCACTGTTTGTGGCGCTGAAATACCCGCTGTTGTTGTACTGCCAATATCAATAGCTTCAGCAGATGGATTATTTAGTGGTTCTCCAGGTATTTCATTACTTTGTCGCAGTTCTGGCAACTTATTAATACCTAGAGGTGCAGTTTCTCGTATTTGCTGATCTAAATTATTGACAAGAGGAGAGGTCGAATAAGTTGGGGGAGTATATGTACTCCTGGCTGGCAATCTAGACATTGCCATTTGTAAATCATTGCGAGTCAATCTTTCAATAGATTGCTTACTGGGTAGATAAGAAAGGTTCAAGTTGGTTGGCGAACTCGGAATAAGTGGTAATACCGACTGACTAGATAATTCCGGTTGTAAAGCGGGATAGCTAGTTAATGGACTACTCAAATTAATACCTGGTAGTTGTTGCTGTAGAGGTAATGGGGGTTGCTGTAAAGCTACCTGGGATTTACTAAGGGGTTGTGGTAATCGGCTTTGATCAGCCGCGCTCAATTCCATTAATCCGACTGCTTTGGGTGAGTCAGTTTTTGAAGATTGATTAGAGTTAACTGGCATTAATGGAACAATCAAGGCAATAGCACCATGAATACCAAGGGAGGCTATGGCGGCTATTCCTGTTGGCTGGCTGAATATTTCTGGTATGTTTTTTAGGAGAGATACGTAAGACATACTGTTATGGTTGATTCTGATCGGTGAAAGCTGAATAGAAATTTTATCAACAAAGAATTCAGGGGTTATCCCAATCGTGAAGTTAATATCCCACAGTATCATCTACTGAGGGACGGGGGGAATAATGATACTCAAGGTAGAATTGATTAACTCCTGAAATTTGTGTCTTCTGAATTATTTTCTATCTTTTAGACTATTTTGCCATTGCCAAGACGCATCCTATTCCCATACATAATAACTTCCCCAGGGGATAAGTTCAACCGGGGAATTAATGATATCTTCAGTTTTTATGTTCGGGAACAGGGAAATCAATTGTGTAATTAATTCTGTCCCATTCCTTAGAGCGCATAATTATAGTAACAGATTAAGATTCACCAACATCTATAGCTATCTCCGCTAACTCATCCTGGCGATGATGGAGGACATCGCCATCAAAAATCTCCAAATACTATACTCTTCCCTGTTTCTTGACTTTATGAATGAATTTAATTTTATCCAACTACTTATAGAATAATAAATCAAGCAACTTGATACGTAGGAGTATGAAAATGGGACTGAGTGAAGAAATCATGAATTCTAGTCATAAGGACTTAATTGTCCAAGACTGCTGTACTATGATAGACGCGCAACTAGCTTCTAAGTCAGGACTAAGTGGCGTAGCCCTAAAAACCGCCTTTGCCGCACTGAAGGGAATCCAACCGGGTTATATCCCTAATGTCATTGAATCCCTCCTACCAGTTTGCTTAACAGCAATTGATCCTATCTGGAGTGAAGGAGTGCAACAGGGTGAACCAGTCAAATACCTTGCAGCCAATAGCGATAAAACCGCGGACGCGCTGTTAGGTGTAACTGATGCCAGGGTTAAACATACGAAACGCCAAATTGTGCGCGGGACTTACGACAAATTACGTAGTTCCGCCAAAAAACATGTAGAGGATGCAGTTCCGGATTTAGCTCAAGTGATTGGCAAGTATGCTAATAACTAGCTAAAAATAGAATTTAGTCTTTAGGCTTTGGGATGCGCTTCCACGTAGCCATAGGAGCGCATATCACTAAAAGCCGACTTGCAGATATCCTGCGGCATGATATAATTTGCTGTTGATGATATTGAGTTAAAAAGTCCCTAATTGAGCCGAAAATATGACACTTACCTATGGAACAGAGGGATGTCTCCGTATTGGCCAACAAGCTCCCGATTTTACAGCAACAAGCGTAGTAGATCAGGAGTTTAAGTCAATTAAATTGTCTGATTATCGTGGTAGATATGTTGTTCTGTTGTTCTATCCCTTAGATTTTACCTTTGTTTGTCCAACTGAAGTGACAGCATATAGCGATCGCCACCCAGAATTTAGCCAACTAAATACAGAAATCTTAGGTATTTCCGTTGATAGTGAATTTTCCCACCTCGCTTGGATTCAAACAGATCGTAAATCTGGTGGAGTCGGTGATATAAATTATCCCCTAGTTTCCGACATCAAAAAAGAAATTAGCGCCGCTTATAACGTTTTTGATCCAGCCGCTGGTATTGCTTTGCGAGGTTTATTTATCGTAGATAAAGATGGCATCCTGCAACACTCCACTATTAATAACTTAGCCTTTGGTCGCAATGTAGATGAAACCCTGCGAACACTACAAGCAATTCAGCACGTTCAGTCCCATATTGATGAAGTTTGTCCTGTTAATTGGCAACCTGGAGACAAAACCATGAATCCTGATCCCATCAAGTCTAAAATTTACTTTGCTGATATTTAGAGAATGGGAAATTTGGTAATTAAACTTTTAATTTTGAATTTTTTATGCTGACTTCAACTGATTTTACTGGCTTATTTAATGAGCGATTTTTCCATAATTTTCTACCCATACCGGCGTTAGATAATTTTAGATTGGGTGTAGGCACACCAGATTTTAAACTATTAGATATTACTGATAATGCTGTAGTTAAGCTATCTGATTTTCGCGGTAAACAATCCGTAATAATTGCCTTTACTAGAATATTTACCGAAAAGCAATATTGTCCATTTTGCTATCCCCATATTCAAGCTTTAAATGACAACTATGAACAGTTTAAAAATCGGGGAATTGAAATTTTATTAATTACCAGCACCGACAAAAAGCAAAGTCAAATAATAGTTCAAGACTTGGGCTTAAAAATGCCATTATTAAGTGATTCAAGTTGTCATACGTTTCGCATTTATAAAACTGGACAAGCATTGGGAGCGCCTTTACCAGCACAATTTGTATTAGATAAAGATGGCAAACTGCTCTACAGACATTTATTTTCTTTTTTAGATCATAATGCCAGTATAGAGACACTTCTGGAAAAATATAATTGAAGAGGATGCAGTTTAATTCAAAGCTCCTAACCTACCTGTACCCCGATTGTATTGATAACTTTCCCGAATTAAACTAGGATGAGGACTTACACAATATTGTTTACTATCAATCATAATTGTGACTAACTTTTCCCCAGAATCACAGGAAACATTAGTTAATTCCCAGCTTTTAATTAACTCTACATTAGCATCAGTGGCAATCTGGGAAGTTGGTTTTGGATTTTCTTGTACTTTAGTCAAAGATTCTAACCTACCTGTACCCCGATTGTATTGATAACTTTTCTGAATTAAACTAGGATGAGGACTTACACAATATTGTTTACCATCAATCATAATTGTGACTAACTTTTCCCCAGAACCACAGGAAACATTAGTTAATTCCCAGCTTTTAATTAACTCTACATTAGCATCAGTGGAAGAGTTAGAAGTTAGTTTTGGCTTTGCTTCTGCTTGAGAATTAGAAGTTGGCTTGGGATTTTCCTCTGCTTCATCTGCAGATTTTTTAACATAACGCCTATTAAAAATTTCTGCGGATTTTTGATAATCTGCAAGTGCATTTTGATAATTACCAGTTAAAGTGTAGGCTATGGCGCGGTTAATGTAAGCATTAAAATCATCAGGATCAATAATAATAGCTAGAGTTGACACTTTTATGGCTGCTGGATAGTCTTTTAAGTTGTTAAACACATCTGCCTGAATTGTGTAGCCATAACTATTATGAGGATCAAGACGAATAGCTTGCTTGGAAGATTCCAACGCCGCTTGATACTTTCCTAATTTAATATAAGCCATAGCCTGATGGGCATAGGCGGCAGCATAGTTAGGGTTGAGACGAATTGCCCGGTTAAAATCCTCAAGGGCTGCTTGATCATTTTGTAAGAATATCTGACTCCAGCCCCGGTTGAGGTAGCCATCTAAGTAGTTAGGATCAAGAACAACAACTTGGTTAAAATCTGTAAGAGCTTCTTGATGTTTGCTGACCCATGTGTATGAATATCCCCTTTTAAAGTGTGCTTCTATATATTTAGGGTTAAGCTTAATTGCTTGAGTAAAATCTGCCGCTGCGTCCCGATAATTATATTGATCTAGTTTAGTAATACCCCTAGCATAAAAGTCTCTTGCTGACTGAGGATTGTTTAAACGGGTAGCAGGACTTTCCCTAGTAGAACTATTATCCTTCTTGATGGGGGTGTTTTTAATAATTGGCTCACTTGCAGCTAAAAAAGTGTTAATGGGAATCCCCGCATTAAATCCTGTTTTCTGTGTTACCACTGCTCCCGTTTCTGTTTTATTCTTACCTGAAGTATCAGCTAACCCGTGAATGGCCACAACTCTACCAGCAATATCAAACACAGGACCGCCACTATTACCAGTTATGGTTCTAGCATCGTAAATCAAACCATAGCCATTAATGGCATTACTGGCACGAGAAACAACTATTCCCGTAGTGAAAGCAAAGTCTCTGGCAGATCCAACTTTACCAAATACGGCTGGAAACCCACCAACAAACACATCTGCACCCTCTACCATTTGATCAGAGTTTCCTAAAGTCGCAATAGGATAATCTTCTGTGGCCACAAAAGTAGCTATAGCTAAATCTGCGTCATTTCTAGTTTGCTGTAATACTTTAATATCTTTGACGGGATAATCTTTACCCGTGTTTGTGCGTATAGAATAAGTAGTATCTGTAGCGCAAGTAATTTTTCCTGCCCGGCCTAAATCATCACACACCACATGATTAGCTGTGAGTACAGTGTAAGTATTACCTTGTTTAGCAATAATGACTCCTGAACCGCCGGGAGTAAGATCACCCCCTGCATTAATTTGGACTGAGGTGCTTTTAGCAATTTGAGCAATCTTTTGGGTACTAACAGTATCAGCAGCAGATGTTGGTAGAGAAATTACAATAGTTGCGATTACTGTCGTAGTCAAGATGGTATAATTTACCCTGGTAAAATATAAATTCATATTCTGAGTATTGTTGTAAATTCTAGTAACTATGTTTTATCTTCCTTGACAACTTCTTGTTCTTGGAGAAAAGCAAGAACATTATCAATAGGAATAGCCCAACTGAGAGATTCCATTTGCAAATAATCTTCTTCTTTTGGTATAGTACCATCGGTAAAAGTAAAAGCCTCAATACCTTGAAAAGGATACTTTAACAGCCCATTAATACCAATTAGTTCACCTTGCTGATTTAAGGCAGGTCCCCCACTCATCCCTTGAAAGATATCATTAGTGTTGCCTAATTGATAACCTCCAGGGAGAGTTTTAGTAATCTGCATTTTAATAGTTCCAGGCTTGACTTGAAAGGCTTTAACTCCCCAATTTCGGGTTTCCTCCATTTTAGTGATTTTCTTGCCTTTGAAGACAAAATGCCAAGCCGGAAAACCAGAGGCGTATACTGTTTCTCCCTCAGAAATAGCTTTTGACTTTGGCAATTTTACTACTTGATAATCCTGTGGACTAGTAAATTTTACCAAGGCTAAGTCCAATTTCTTCGTATTAACACCATTTACTTGTTGTCCCTGGTAAATCCTATCATCAGCAGTCAAAATGCCATAACCATCTTCAGGACTATCAGCAACTACATGATTATTTGTTAATACTGTATAAGTTTGCCCTTCACGTTTAATGACCACCCCTGAGCCAGAACCAGATTGAGTTAAAATCCTGACAGTTACCTGATTGGCAATTTTAGCCGCGGTAACATCAACATCAGGATCGGATGTAGCACCTAAAACTACTGGGCTGGAATGGGCATACAACTGAATCACACAAAACGTCGTAATAAATATTAAAAACAACCTACGAGCTATGGGAGAAAACATGATTAACATTCAAATAATGTGGATTAAATCATGCCTACCAATTGTATATTAGTAATTAGGGAAAAGATCAGAATTTCATCTCTTCTCTAATTAGGGCTTGCTGAAAAAACGTAAACCGTAAATGAATCAAAGGTTTGAGGTTGATAAAAAGGAAAATAGATAGGTGCAAGGTTTTTGAGGGGGGTAGTACCAAAACGGAGCATTTTACCCCTAATAAACTTAAAAGTTTGGGGATGACAGATAGCTGAAACTGTCACCTGTCACCTCTCTTTACTAGAAGACTTATTCAGCAACCGCTTATTAGGGGGTTGCTGAATAAGTTATCTGTGAGGACTAGAAGTTCAGGACCAGTTACCCATAATCTTTTTCCCGCATTAATTCAGATAACTAGCAACTTGAGTTAATAATTACAAACCACGAGAGTCATCTCTAACAGCAGGTGTCTTTGTCGGTTGCTGAACAGAGAGATTGCGGTTGCTTGTTAACACATCTTCTAATTTGATCTGGACACGAGCTGCTGTCTCACGAACGGAACCCGCACTAGAACCTTCACGACTGATTTGCATGATTTGGGCAAGAACTTGGTCTGCTTTCTGGGCATTTTCTGGTTTCAGCGTAAACAGAGTATTGCGTCCATTGCAACCAGTGTCATTTGCTGAAACTACGCAAATGACAGTTTTCTTATTAACTCGACCGGTCATCAACACAACATCCTTGAGGCTACCACCACTTTCAGCCACAGCTTGATTTAATTTCGGTGTCACGATTTGGCAACGGGCTTGAGGAGTAAATTTCTCACCAAAATACTTTGAAGATTCTGAAGTCCAGATAATGACAGGGATTGGCTGTCCACCGGGGCGCTGACCAACCGTAGCCACGCTATTATCATCTTGAGATACGCAGGTAAATTGAGTCCCAGTATTAGCTACCTCCGATGGGTCTACATCTGGCATCGTACTACTGTTATTATCAATTGTATTATCCACTGGTGGTAAGGCTTGAACCGTATATCCCAAACCAACAATGTGAGATAGGGCTAAAGTGGCAACTACAATCGCTGTTTTTAATTGATATTTCATAAGACCCCCTAAATGTTAAAAAGAAAAAGAAATGAGACTTTTCCGGTTCTTGCCTGAAGTAAATGTCCAGTTTTCTCTAGGATTTATGAGCAGGATGTTGATAATTACAAACCACCGGGGTTATTTTGAGCAGCAGGTTTTACTCTGGTTTGCTGGAGTGGACGCTTGGCCTTCATGGTTAGCAAATCCTTTAATCTAACCTGGACACGACCTTTTGTTTCCCGAATTACGCCGGCACTGGAACCCTCACGACTGATTTGCATGATTTGGACAAGAATTTGGTCTGCCTTCTTGGCATTTTCTGGTTTCAGCGTAAACAGAGTATTACTACCATCACAACCAGTGTCATTGATAGAAACTACGCAAATGACGGTTTTACTTCCGACTTGACCGTTCATCAACACAACATCCTTGAGGCTACCACCACTTTCAGCTACAGCCTGATTTAATTTTGGTGTCACGATTTGGCAACGGGCTTGAGGAGTAAATTTCTCACCAAAATACCTTGAAGATGCTGAAGTCCAAATAATGACAGGGATTGGCTGTCCACCGGGTCGCTGACCAACCGTAGCCACGTTACCATCACCCTGGGGGACGCAGGTAAATTCAGTTGCAGCGTCCGCTTGCTCCAACGGATCTACATCTGGAATCGTACTCCTGTTACTATTATCAACATCAACAGTATTATCTATTGGCGGTAGAGCTTGAACTATAGATCCCAAAGCAAAAATGCTGGATAGGGATAGGGTGGCAACTGCAATCGCTGTTTTCAATTGATGTTTCATAAAACCTCGTAGATTTGAATGTTAATTTGATGCAGAAACCTATAAACCACCAGGTTGCTGCCGGGAAGCAGGGCTGGGGGAATTTGCTAAAGCTTTGAGAACGCCAGTAGCTTGATTATATTCGTAACTGCTGGCTGTTAAGTCAGGCTGGGGTGTAACACAGTATCGTTTACCACTCATCATGATGGTAATTATTTGGCGACCAGAGGCACAGGAAACGGGTGTTAATTCCCATTGTCGTAGGAGTGCTATGTTGGGATCACTGACTGATAAATTATCGCTTTGCGAAGAGTTTGGTGTTGGTGTTTGAATTTTACCTACTTCTACTGAACCAACAATCCGTGAGACATCAAAATTGTTACCAACAGCAGAAATAGTGTTATTTTTGGTAGCATTTTGGAGGTTGTAACGACCATTGTTGCCGATGATATTACCACCAGGATTATCGTTTGTCCCCAGATCAGGTGCAGCATCCCGGGTGAGGACAATACCATCCCGTGTGTTGTTCTGAATTACATTTTTACGCACTACAGGTGTAGCCGATTCAGTGATTACTATACCATCTTTGTTTTGGACGATTTGGTTTTCTATGACTGAGGGTGTGGAAGTATCACCAATGGCTAAACCAAAGCCATTATTTTGAAATAGATTATTACGAATTTCCCCCTGGCTTGATTTAGTTACGGAAATGCCGTTGGCAATATTTTGCACAAATCGGTTATTTTTAACTTGAGGATTTCCTTCGCCTGTGACAAATACACCTTCTCTGAAGTTTCTAGTAAATGTATTATGTATGATAGTGGGGTTTGTTGATTCTACCCATACACCCGTACCCCTTTCATTAGTGTTGGTGACTGTGACACCAACAATTGTGGTATCTTGATCCGCCAGGATAGTAATATTCTGTTTAGCAAAAATGCGACTGATATAATCACCACCACCAGAAATAAGGACTCTCTCACCTTTGCTGGATTCATCACCCCGTAATGTTACGCCTGGTTTAAGTATGATCGGGAATGATTCATTACTATAATTGCCAGGAGATAACTGAATAACTGTACCCGGTTTGGCTCGACTGAGGGCGGAAGTAATGGTTTTATATGGGTTTGCTGATGTTCCATCTTCAGCAGTATTTAAACCATTAACAGGATTAACATAAATTACTTGGGCAACGGGAGGCAATTCGGCTTGTACTGGGAATGTGAAAATTAGGGAGCTAGATATGGCTAATGTCGTCACGAAGAAAGGGGTTTTTGATCTGAAGCGATTACTCATAAATAACTCCTCGATTTGATGAGTAGATGATTATTTAGGGTTTGCTGAACAAGTTGTCTGCGAGGGCAAGGAACAGGGAACAGTTTCAGCTATGTGAATATCCTCAATTTTCTAAATTCGACACAGAAAAATGCAACTATTTTGAGACACTATCAGCTAAAACCTTGCACTTCTTTATGATAAAAATCTGCTAACCCCTTATTAATAAACGGTTTTAGGTCTATTCAGCATAGCACTATTTATTTATTACAGACCATTATACCATAAATACTAGGATAATCTTAAAGTTATATATATACATTACTTATATACACCTAATCGAGGTTATTTGCTAAAACACCCGTTCTTCCGTTAATAATCCCAAAGTCCCCGTTTTCAGCAACTCAGGAAATTCTTATAAAACGAAAAAAATCTAGCTGGTCGCGGGTCAGTACTTGTCGGTTAAGCGACAGCGAAACCCAACAAAATTTTTGATAATGTTGGGTTATGGCTATGGCTCCTACGTCGCCACGCAAGCTATCGCCACACTTTGTGAACGTTCCATTGCTCCGCAACGCCGACCCGAACAACCCAACCTACCGGATAATGACTTTTTAGGCTTAACCGAGCAGTATTGACACAGGAGGCTATTTGATCGCGGTTCTCAACTGTTTGAGTATGCCACCAATACCGACGAAACCTGTATTTCGAGAGAGATTCTTGAGAGCTTTTGGTTCGCTTTGGAGAATAATTCCGTTGTAGGCAACAATAGCATCGTTCAGCTTATTGATATTTACACTTAGCCCAGCACCGCTTTGACCAATGACATAAACAGGTTTGAGAGCTTTAATTCCTGCTATTATCTGTCCTGATGTTGCTTGGGCTAGGGGCTGATTTGGTAAGGAAGTGTTAGTAGAAACAGTAGAACCAAACAAACCTGCGAGAGATGTGACTAGTGCTGTTGCTAGTTGTGGAGAAATACCCGCAGCAGTGAGACTGTTTGTCAGAGCTACCGCAGCCTGTTGTGACCCAGCACCACCTGTAAGCAGTGAACCAACAGCAGCAGTATCACCACCTCCAGCAGCAGTATCACCACCGCCAGCAACAGCACCACCTCCAGCAGCAGTATCACCACCTCCAGC
>NZ_JAQMSE010000156.1:0-12840 GCF_028330045.1 Aphanizomenon sp. CS-733/32 | reverse complement strand
TCGTCTCCCCGCCCTTTGTATTGGTCTCCCCGCCCTTTGTATTGGTCTCCCCGCTTTTTATATCCCTTTATCTCTTTTTGGTCTTATTCTTTCATCCCATGAAATATAACCCCAAAATTCATCATCGCCAATCAATTCGCCTCCGGGGTTATGATTATTCACAACCAGGATCATATTTCATCACCTTATGTACCCAAAACCGTGAATGTAATTTGGGCGAAATCATGAATGGGGAAATGAAATTCACAGTTAGGGGTTTTATTATTGATGAATTTTGGTCAAAAATACCTGACCATTTTCCTAATGTTGAATTAGACGAATTTGTTGTTATGCCTAATCATGTTCATGGCATTATTGTGATTAATGATAATTTTCATGAAGGTGGGAAATATCAACAAAATCACGAAAAGGGCGGGGAGACTAATACCAATACAGAGGGCGGGGAGACTAATACCAATACAGAGGGCGGGGAGACCCCGCCCCTACGGAAGACGACGTTGGGACAGGTTATTGCTTATTACAAATATCAAACAACGAAAATTATTAATCAAGTTGATGATACCCCTGGAGTGCGTGTATGGCAACGCAATTATTATGATCGTATTATTCGTCATGAAAAAATTTTAGAACTTGCTCGTCAATATATTTTCCAAAATCCTTTCCGTTGGGATAAAGATCCTCATCACCCCCTTAAATTGAGTCAAAGCTATTGACACGAAGCGAAAAATTTGTTATCATGAAAACGACGAGGAAGAACTAGCCTTAGTGCATAAGCGCAAGCAGTAAATTATAGCTGTAGCCAGGATAATTAGGACATTATTGATCCTTGAAACCTAATCATACCAAGGATTTCACTCTTGACTCTTGCCTCTTGCCTCTTGCCTTCTGCTATAGTAAGCTAATTTAATAATGATGCAGTGGTGGGGAATGCCCACCCTACAAATTTACGGCAACTTATCCAAATAAGGACTGACATCAACAGCTAATTTTTGCCCTAGTTTTAGTAATTGACGACATTGCATAGTTTCTGCTTCACTATCAATACTGGTAATGCGTGGCAATATTTGACTGTGTAAGCAACTCCAATAGAGTTCTTGGGAATGGTTTAAATTAATGCCCAGATGTAATTCATGACTAATATCAATTAATCGTTCTAAACGCTGAATATCTGCATCTATTTTGCTATTGGCATCATACAATAATTGCCACAATAACCGGACTATTAATTGTTCTAAAATTTGATTACCATCGGGAATATTTAATTGACAACGCAGATGTTTAGCTTCAGTAGCGATCGCTTCCAATTCTCCCATCAGATTCCGGCTTAATTGCAAATCAGTAATATCTTGTTCTAAAGATTTCAACGTCGTTAAACAACGATACCCCAAAGCAATTTCCGCCGCTACCTGTAATTCTCGTGGTACTTCCAACTCATCCCGATGAAAAGCCATAATCACACCGTAATTATCACGATACGCCTGGGTATATAATTGGTCTAATCGTGCCAGTGTATCCTGACTCAACAACCGCATAATCCGGTGACGTTCTTCCGCAAATAAAGTCTGTAAACTAAAGGTATCGTCCCCAAATAATTGAGTCATCACCAAAATTACATGAGCGACACTAGCCTGTTGTAGGGACGTAAACAGCTTTTCCCTGATTTGACTATAATTACGTCGTCCGGCAAACTGCTGAATACAACAATGAAAATCCCAACCACCCAAATGCAAAACCGCAAAGACTAAATTTTCACTTTCCCAAGTAATATCTGACACTAGCTGCAAATGCCCCACTGCCATAGTTAATGGACCCAAGCTTTGCTTATGATAATCTAACTCATTGGCATTATAGCAATAGACACGCTGATAATGACTATGGGGATGTTCATCGTTTTGTTGTTGAGGAACAGTATTTTTGTGATGATTAAAGAGGGAAGTAATAGCGTAATGGGCAGCAACTTCTTTAAAGCCAATTTGGGCAGTTAGCACCAATTGACGATATATCTCCGCCCCATGTATAAACTCTTCCACATTACTAGGAGCTAAATTTAAAAGTTTAAGAAAACCTTTTTCTAATTGTACACCTGCCACATCTCCTGCTAATTCTAAAGCGCGAGAGGCATAGCGCAAAATCTGTGTTCCCTCTGGACGGGAAATTTCCTCAAAAAACCAGCCGCAACTGGTGAACATTAGCAAGGAGTGACGCTGCATTTCCAACAAGCGTAAAGCTTCTACCTGTTCAGCAGCTTGGAGTTTGCGAGTTTGATGGTGAGATAGAAATCGGTGAATATTAGCGGGAGTGCGATCGCCCATGACCTGAATATATTCGTCCCTCGCTTGCCAAGGATCACGAAACAACGGATTCCCATATTCCTCATAGACATCAATTAACTGATCCCGCAGCCAATTTAACGCATTCCGTAACGGTCGTCGCCATTTTTGATGCCACACACCCCCTTCACCACCACAACCACAATCATCTTGCCATCTATCCACACCGTGAGCGCAACTCCAGGCCGTCACCGACTTGATTTTTACTTCCCAAGAGGGAGGATTTAAACTTAAATAGTGGGCAAAATTGGTGACAGTCCAACCATGACGGGGAAACTCACCAATAAAGGCATAGGCTAAAGTCTTCTCTGTTCCCTTTTTGTGATGTCCAAAAGTTTCTCCATCTGTAGCTACAGAAATCAATTGGGACTGACGATGATCTCCACGAATAGCCGCCCCAATCCGTCCCGCAAAATGATGGGAATTGTAGACAACATCACTAAAACCCATATCCCGCGAAATTGGACCATCGTAGAAAAAGATATCAATATAGGGAGTTGATTTTTTTTCAGACTCGTCACTATCCAAATAACAACGATAAGGACGAGTTGGATCAATTTGATTACCTCCCACCTCATGCCATTGACTATCAGAATCATCTCCTGTGGGGATTGGACGACAACGCTGGGCTTGAGAAGGAGCTAAAATGATAAATTTAATGTCTTCCGCTACCAATGCTTCTAAGGTGGCATAATCTACGGCTGTTTCCGCCAACCACATTCCTTCAGCATCACGACCAAAGCGAGAACGGAAATCCTCCTTACCCCAGCGAATTTGTGTATGTTTATCCCGTTCATTGGCTAGAGGCAGGATAATGTGATTATAAACTTGAGCGATCGCATTGCCATGACCATTGAGGCGATCGCAGCTTTTCGCATCAGCATCCAAAATCCGCTGATAAACGGACCCATCGTAGCGTTCTAACCACGACATCAGCGTTGGACCGATATTAAAACTCATATATTCATAATTATTCACAATCTTCACAACCTCGCCTCGGTCATTTAAGACCCTAGCAAAAGCATTAGGACGATAGCATTCCCAATGAATCCGCTCATTCCAGTCATGAAAAGGACTAGCGCTAGGTTGACGTTCAATCGCATCAAGATAAGGATTTTCTCTAGGAGGTTGATAAAAATGCCCATGAACCGTCACATAAACACCCTGAGCAGTTTTCAGGGGATCATGTTCAGGACTGGATTTAGCCTCTTGATCTAATGGTAATATTGAGTCATAACTACTTGGTATTTCCGCTGCCAAAGTCATATATCTTTATCCAAATAAATGTGTAATTTTGAAGAATATTCTTACTATATATACCTTTTTACAATTGTTGTCACTGTGAGGAATAGGAGTTCAGGAGTCAGGAGTCAGGAGTCAGGAGAAAGAATAATAAGGAAGAAGAAAGAATAATAAAATTACCCAATGACAACTGACCACTGACAACTGACAATGATATTTTAGACATTGTGTAAAAATCCCCTAAACTCAAGGTAAAAATGTCAATCAAGAACATTATTTTCACCGTGCTGCTGCTGTTTATACCCATATCCCTAGCAGCCCACTTTTTAGAATGGGGAGACTTAATAGTTTTCATCACCGCAGCATTAGCGATTCTCCCCCTAGCAGCGTGGATGGGTACAGCTACCGAAGAAATCACCGTAGTCGTTGGACCAGGAATAGGCGGATTTTTAAACGCGACTTTTGGCAATGCCACAGAACTGATTATTGCCTTAGTTGCCCTCAATGCAGGCTTAATTGATGTCGTTAAAGCCAGTATCACAGGTTCAATTATCAGTAACTTACTTCTAGTTATGGGCCTATCCATGCTATTAGGCGGGCTTCGTTACAAAGAGCAAACATTTGAATCAGTTGTAGCGCGAGTAAATGCTTCCTCTATGAACTTGGCGGTAATTGCGATTTTGCTACCAACAGCAATGAACTATACCTCCATAGGTATTAGCGAAGCAACTGTGCAAAATCTCTCCCTAGCTGTAGCCATCGTCTTAATTTTGGTTTACGGACTAACACTACTATTTTCCATGAAAACTCATGCTTATTTGTATGAAGTTGGCGTAGCAGAAATAGAAGAAGACGAAGAAGTTAGCCATGAAAAACCAAATGTCTGGTTATGGACTGGTGTACTCTTAGTTTGTACCCTGTTAGTTGCCTGGGAGTCAGAATTGCTAGTTGACTCCTTAGAAGTCGCCACATCTAAACTAGGTTTAAGCGCACTATTTACCGGGGTCATTTTAGTTCCCATTATCGGTAACGCTGCTGAACACGCCACCGCCGTCACCGTAGCCATGAAAAATAAAATGGATTTGGCTATGTCTGTCGCTGTAGGTTCAAGTATGCAAATTGCCCTGTTTGTTGCCCCAGTCTTAGTAATTTCCGGTTGGATATTTGGGCAACCAATGGATTTAGATTTTAACCCCTTTGAATTAGTAGCTGTTGCTGTATCAGTTTTAATTGCTAATAGCATTAGTTCTGATGGTAAATCCAATTGGTTAGAAGGAACATTACTTCTAGCAGCTTATACTGTCTTGGGTTTTGCCTTCTACTTCCATCCAGTTACTAATGGGATGGGTTAATTATACTATGCTACCGTGCTGACAAATACCCCAACAAATTTATTCAAGATTTGATATTCCCAATCTCATCAATTGGGATTTTTTATCCTTTACCAAGCCCTAAGTATTTTTTTGATAATTTTAACTCCCTTAAGATAGATGAATAAAATTCATAATAATTATAGTCTCAAATCAGATCATTCTTCCGATATCAACCGCCAGTACCGCCAGGCGGAAGTCAAAAATCAAAAGCAATAGGTCATAAGCTTTTTAGCGAGTGAGAATGGCTGGGTTATTTAAGCCGCAGTGTACTATAGCAATCCTAAATTAAATGTGTTCGCGAAGCGTGCGCGTGCCGTAGGTATCACATCTCTTAATTTTCCCACCTCTGTGTCCTCTGTGTCTGGAGTGGTTCGTTAAAAAAACTAGTTCATAACTCAAATAGGATTACTATGGATTTATTGTGAGAATCATTACAAAAAAGAGAGTGGGGGATAGGGATTTTTATTTGTTCCCATTTATTCCCCAGATATTCAATTAACTTTGCTCGGATACCTGTATACAGGTATTATATTTAATTTTCTAAATAACTCAGTACCATTCTACATTGCCTCTACTTTTCTTTTGCTATTTACTACTTTATAAATAAGCACAGCGATAAAATAAAATGACTGAAATCGGACTGCTGATGATGGGTATATTGAATCCAAAACCACTAAATATACCCCATTCTCTCTCACAGAAAATCTTTCCCAGAGAGAATGGTATGGGTTTAACAAATCATCAATCCAATAAATTAGCTGTTTACCCTCAAATTACACCGCCAGAATTTACTCAAATCGGTATAACTTCCCCAAATCATCTTTCAATCCTCTCATTCCGAAGGCACAAAATCTTTGAGCAAATAACCCAAAAACAGATGCCCCTCACTTCTTATGAAATAGCTGATGCTGGCAATATCCCCATCACAAAAAAAAGAGGTATTCCGGTATCCACAAGATACCCTAGAACCCAGAACCAACCCATGCCGGTGATTAGTTTTGGTAGTTCAGGTATATCTGTGAGAGCTTTACAAAAACTTTTAATTGCTAACGGTTATGGAATACCTATTGATGGAGTTTTTGGACCAGTCACCGAAACTGCTGTCAAAGCTTTTCAAAATCGTCGCCGTTTATCAACAGATGGTGTAGTTGGTCACAAAACTTGGTGGGAATTAACAATGTAATTGGTAATTGGTAATTGGTAATTGGTAATTGGTAATTGGTAATTGGTAATTGGTCATTGGTCATTGGTTATATAAATCATCTAAATCACAAGAATCATAGTTAAAGATGAGTTCTATCAGTTAAAATTTCATAACCACTATCTGTCACTAATACAGTATGTTCAAATTGAGCAGATAAAGCATTATCAACTGTTACCGCAGTCCATCTATCAGCTAAAATTCTGGTATTCTTAGAACCAGCATTTAAAATTGGTTCAATTGCTAAAGTCATCCCTGAGCGCAATTTAACATTTGGTATCTCACGAGTCCGATAGTTAAATACCGCTGGTTCTTCGTGTAAATTTCTACCTACACCATGTCCAGTAAATTGTTCCACCACTGTAAACCCATTGGCTTTGACATGATCTTCAATTGCACCGGCAATCTCTGTCAAATGGACACCGGCTCTTACCTGTTCAATCCCTTTATATAAAGATTCTTCCGCTATTTTAATTAGTCTTGCGGCTTCAGTTGTCACATTACCCACCGCGATAGTAATACAGGAATCGCCGTGAAAGCCTTGATAAAAAGCACCTGTATCAACTTTTAATACATCTCCTGCCCGAATTACCTTTTTCGGGCTAGGAATTCCATGTACAACTTCATGATTAATACTAGAGCAAATCGAGGCGGGGAAGCCATGATACCCTTTAAAGCTGGGAGTGGCATCCATTTCGCGGATACGTTTTTCGGCGTAAGCGTCTAAATCAGCCGTTGTCATTCCTGGTTGCACTAACTCAGAAATTTCTTTAAGAACAGTTGCCACAATCTTCGCTGATTGCCGCATAATTTCGATTTCACGGGCTGATTTAATTTCAATCCCCCGACGTTGTTGTTTTTCGGGTTTTGGCTGGGCTGGTTGCGAAAGTAGGCTGGTAAAAATATTCATCATGAAGTTTAGGAGTTAGCGGCGCTTTACCGATTAGGTGTGAGGTTGTTGAGATTTATTGCCAAAAATATCTATATTTTAAGTTAACTTATTTTGCGCCTCTAGGGATAGATGATCACCTAATCACAATTTCTCCTTTCATTCCTGCTTCCGTATGTCCAGCAATAGTACATCGTAAAGTGTATTTGCCTGGTTTCATAGGTACAAATACCCATTCTGCCTCTGCACCGGGTTTAAGTTCTAATTCGTGAATATTACCTTTAATTTCGACATTTCCGGCTTCGACTTTTTGCGTCCAAATTGCATCGGCAAAGTCTTTGGCTGTAAAATAATGTTTTTGTGAGCTAGGGTTACTTAATTTGAGATTGTAGCGATTGCCGGGGGTAAATTTTAAATGATTTGGCTCAAATTTTAATTCGTTACTAGAATTACCCAAGCTAACTGTAATCTCTATAGCTGGTTGTTTTAGTAAATTATTAGATAGGTTTTCTGCTGTTGCTGGAGATACACCCATGATTACCAGACTGATTAGCAGGGAAAATATACAGATGATGCGAGGTAGATTGTAGTAGACCTTAATTAAGAAGTTACTCATGGCTAAATAGATATTTGCAAATCACATCTATTCTTGCGGCAGATTACGTAGTTAGGAGGTACAGAATCTCAATTGAGACCCATACAAAAAGCCAGTTTTACTCCTGACTCCTGACTCCTGACTCCTGCTGTATTATCCATGACTAAGATTCATTTAATCTTTTTATGGGCAAGAATTGGTGGACCTGCGGTGACAACCACAATTTTATCAGGATGAAGTAATTCACGGGCAGCTTGATTGACTTGATTGAGGTTAACTTGCTCTATTTTGCTGGTAAACGATCGCAATTCTACCTGATTTAAGCCGTAAACTTCATTCATGACCATTTTTTGGCTTAATTGTTCGGGATTGGCTAAGGAAATATTATAATTGCTGATTAAATTGCGTTTGGCTGTTTCTACTTCAATAGGGGTAACACCTTGTTGATGAACTTGTTTGAGAAGGTTGCGGGTACTGGAAATTGCTTTGGGTGCATCTTCTGGACTGGTTTGCATTTCAATGAGAAATGTACCAACATTTTTACCTGTGATGAAATTGCTATAAATCCCGTAGGTTAAACCTTGGCGATCGCGCACTTCTGCCCCCAGTCTACTGGATAATGTATCACCTCCCAGAATTTGATTCAAGATCATTGCCGCATAAAATCGTTTATCTTGACGATTAATACCTGTATAACCCATATAAGTTATCGCTTGGGGTTTACCAGGAACAACCGGATTAACATTAACCACATTTTTCGGCATTCCCACATTGGGATATTGTACCGTTGGTGGTTTGCCTTGAACTTGCCAATCTCCTAATTCTGCTTGAATGAGCGATCGCACTTTGTTAACATCAAAATCACCCACAATGGCTAAAACTGTAGTATCAGGGCGATAATGTTGCGCTTTGAAAGCTATCACATCTTGACGTTGAATTTTGCTAATACTCTCCGCAGTCGGGAAGGTATGTAACGGATGTTTTTTCGGATAAATAGACTGCACAAAGATCCGATTTGCAACCTTATCAGGATCATCTAAATCTGAATCTAAGGAAGTTAAAGCTTGTTGACGCGCCAGAGCAAACTCCTTTTCAGGAAATGTACTATTTCTGATTACATCCGTCAAAGTCTCCAGCAAAATGGGTAAATCCACCGCTAAACTACTACCTTTAATCCGCACACCTTCACGATAAGCTTCAAAACTTAAATTTGCGCCCTTTGCCTCCAATCCTTGGACAATAGTCCGCATATCTTGAGTTTTCGTGCCATTCATCAGATTTGCTGCTACTAAAGAAGCTAATCCTCCCTGATTATCGGACTCAAATTCTGTTCCCGCTTTAATATTGCCGCTTAAAGTCACTGTTGGCGTAGTTTTGTCCGGTAATAGTAGTATGCGTAACCCATTAGCAAGTTGTAATTTCTGGGGTATTTGTCTCTTCTCCGCTTTGGGTAATATATCTAAAGGTGGTAAATATTGCTGAACCTCCGCAGGAACTACAGCCACATCAGTGCCAAAATTTTCTTGTGTTGGGGTTGAATAGGATGAACTTTGGTTGTTGAGCGAAGTCGAAACATGAACTGTTGCTACTTGTTTAGTCGGTTCAAAAAATCCCACCTTCCGCGCTGCTGGTTGCAAGTATTTACTGATAACATTAATCACATCAACAACTTGAACCCTACGAATTTTTACCAAGTGATTTTCTGTATATTGGTAATTATCCGTCGTGATTTGATCATTACCCAACTGCATCGCTTGATTAGTAATATCACGGTTATTTAAAATCACTGAAGCCGTTAATTGGGTTTTGGCTCGTTCTACCTGTTCCTTTGTCAAGCCGACTTTAGCAAGTTTATCCAGAGCCTTGATTACCGCTGCATCAAGCTTAGTCAAATCCTGACCTCCCGCAGATGTCACTAACATTTCATACCAACCACCCGCGCGTAAACTAGCGACATTTGCCGAAACATCATTAGCTAAACCTGATTCAACCAACTCCCGATACAAGTAAGAATTTTTACCCGCAGTTAAAATATAATCCATGACTTCCAGCGCGGGGATATCTGGTTGATTGATTTGAGGAAGTGGGTAAATTAGTTGTAGTAATGGATTTCCCCCCGGTTCTTGTAATTTAATTACAGGTGCAGGAGTAGCGGCTGGGGATGGAGTTATGAGGTTATGGGGTGAATATTGACGTTTAGGAATTTTCCCAAAAACAGTTTGTACCTTTTTCAAAGTTTGTGCGGTGTCAAAATCTCCCACAATTACCAAAACAGCATTATCAGGACTATAGAATTTTTGGTAATATTCCCTTACCTGTGCAACTGTGAATTTTTCCACATCCGCCTTAGTGCCACCAATCGGTAATCTATAGGGATGATCAGGAAAAACCGACATCATCACAGCGCGATTAAGACGATATTCTGGACTATTTTCATAACCTTGTAATTCAGAAATAACCACTCGCTTCTCACTAGCTAACTGTTGAGGATCTATCAGCGAGTTTTTCATCCTATCAGCTTCTAACGTCAACAGAGCGGTGAGTTTATCCCGTTCTGCCGTATTGTAATATGCGGTTTGGTCATAACTGGTAAAAGCATTAGAATCACTGCCTAAAGCACTAAATAACCGCCCAAATTGAATAGGACGATTGCTAGTACCTTTAAACATCAAATGTTCTAATTGATGGGCAATACCATTTACCCCAGGTGCTTCTTGACCTGATCCAAACTTGTACCACACCTGTACTGTCACCACAGGGGCATTATGAACCTCTTTAGTGAGAACAGTTAACCCATTATCAAGGACTGTTTTCCGAACATTTGCTGTAATAGCGAGATTTGGTGTTTCCTTGGCGACTAGTGTTTTATGAGATTTTTCTGAGTCGAAGTTGTGGAGACGGGGAGAGAAATCCGCCTTTTCCCCGCTAAAACCAGCATCTTGATGGCAGATAAAAGCCGCTATTACCCAGATACTCAAGATAAATAAGGAAAAGCGATGTCGTTGTGCAATAGAGAAAAAAGACATATCTTTGGCGAATAGCTATATGTAATTTAAGTTACATATATTGATTGACTGAGAAAATTGAGCAAATGTTTCTGTACCTCATGGAAGGAGTCAGGAGTCAGGAGTTCAGGAGTCAGAATTTCAGGGTGAAGAAGAAAGCAGAATAGTTTTCACCAATTACCAATTACCAATTACCTGTTCCCTTTTCAAGTTAATTTGTGCAAAAACCGCAAAAATTCCAAAGGCAACCCGTCAAAATCAGCGATAAACGCAACTTCTAAAATGTTATCGCCAATTTGCTGCTGTGTAGGTTCTAAAAGAATTTTCAGGGGTGGTAGATTTTCTATTATTGCTAACCGTGTTTTTAACCTTTCCAACCAAGTTGGTAAATCCGGTGTGATCTGCGTCACATCAAACGCCAGATGATAATAGCCTACATAATGTTCATCATCAAAAGCATCTGGGGCTGGTTTAGGTTGGGGAATTTGGATGAGTTCAATTCGAGTCCCTAAACCTTCCATCCAACAAGCTAGAGTATAACCGGTAGTGAAGCGATCGCCCACCGTAAACCCTAACTGCTCATAAAAAGCGATCGCTAAATGGATATTTGCCGTTCTAATAGAAGCATGGTGCATAGAATTTTGGATTTTGGATTTGAGATTTTGGATTCATCTACAATCTAAAACCCAAATTGGGGAACAGGGAACAGGGAACAGGGAACAGGGAACAGTAAGATATTTATTTAGACTTTCTTCTCTCTTGCCCCTTGCCTCTTGCCTTGTTACCTACTCAAACAACCGAAAATATGGATAACGCACCGGCACACCAGGTTCTTTATCCAAATCGAAGTTAATTACTTCCCAGCAAGGTTCAGCAGCGGAATCGGGGCTAAACTCCACAGGTAAGCCATATAATCGCGCCCCTGTAGCAACTTCCCCTTGTCCAGCACGCCAAGGTGTACTCCTTTCTAAATAGCCACTCATCAACTCCTGATAACGGTTAGCAACAATAATCCTCGTAGCCCGATAACCCTGAGTATAAAGCTTGTCCAAAGCTTCATGAATTTCAAACCGAATCCCATCAGGATGGGTATGTTGACGATACCATTCTCCATCCCATCTGCGCCAATGACGACCAGACTGTAAATGAACCAATTCCTCTGTTTTGGGTTCAGCTTCAAACGCGCCATGACGAGGACACAAATAAGTATCCGTCAATGTCAGGGCCGAAATAGTTTGGCGACAGTGAGGACACTGTATTTCAGGGCCAAATATCGGGTACTGAAAGCCTGGATTTATCATGAAGTGCGTATAAACATAATATTGTGTTTTTTGCCAGCACCAGTAGGTTTAACTTTACACTCCTGTTCCACTACTTTAAATAACTTGCTCAATGCTACATAAAATGAAGATAGTGCTTGAGAACAAGTTTCACAACCGCCTAACGATAGAAGGTCAACGTCGTGATATTCTGGTTTTGCCGCCAGCCCTAAAGGTTGGAGTTTCTCCAGTGTTCCTGGGTACCATATCCATATTCTATCGTGTCTATCTCTTCTGGCTGGAAATCTCCAGAATTTTCTCAAGCTGCTTTTGTGGCAGCAAACGCCACTATTATTGGTTCTGTCACCATAGCAGCCAAGGCCAGCATTTGGTATGGCTCTGTGGTTAGAGGTGATGTAGAACGAATTAAAATTGGCGAATGTACAAATATTCAAGACGGGGCCATTCTTCATAGTGATCCTGGTGTCCCCACAATCTTAGAAGATCACGTCACTGTCGGTCATCGCGCTGTGGTACATTCTGCTCACATTGAGCGTGGTTGTTTAATTGGTATTGGGGCAATAGTCTTAAATGGCGTCAGAGTCGGCACAGGTAGCATTATCAGCGCAGGTGCAGTAGTCACAAAAAACGTTCCCCCCGGTTCTCTAGTCATGGGTGTTCCCGGTAAAGTCGTCCGTCAACTCTCAGACACTGAAATCACCGAACTCATCGCACACGCTGAAAAATACTATCAACTAGCCCTCCTTCATGCTGTTAATGGGTAATGGGTAATTGGTAATTGGTAATTGGTAATTGGTAATTGGAATAAACTTCTTACCTGTCCCCGTGGCGTATCACCTGTAACCTGTAACCTGTAACCTGTCCCCTGTCCCCTAAAATTACACTTCTTTGCTCAAAAAGTTTTGTACTTGTCTAAGGGCAGCAG
>NZ_JAQMSE010000155.1:0-7869 GCF_028330045.1 Aphanizomenon sp. CS-733/32 | reverse complement strand
CACTTTATCACACCATTTCGCTTTTAATGCTATTTATTCTCATTAAGCATCTTAATTTTTGAATTGACTTTAGTTATTATGTACTACTTTAAGGGCTTTTTTGATCTGTGACAGTTTGGGGTGCGGAATGTGGGTTTTATAGCAGAAGTCAGGATGTAGGGGCGCAGGGCCTGCGCCTAGTCAGGAGTATGGCTAACGCCACGCTATGCCTTCGGCACACTACGTGAACGCTATCAGGAGTCAAGAAGAAGAAGAAGAAGAAAGAAATTTCTCCCCTGCTCCCCTTCCTCCCCTACCTCCCCACCCCTACATACTGGAATCCAGCCTTGATCATGGTTTGGGGATCAAGGAAATTACGACCATCAATCATGACCGCGTGGTTCATTAATTTTGCCATTTTCCCATAGTCCAAAGTGCTGAACTGTTGCCACTCTGTGACAAGTACCAAAGCATCACAGCCATCGGCTAGTCTTTCCGCATCGGTTTCTACTAATACACCAGAAAGACCATGACGCATTCCTGTTTGAGAAATGATGGGGTCGTAAGCTTTGACTTTTGCCCCCAGTCGGTTAAGTTGTTCAATCAACATGAGTGCCGGTGCGTCCCGTAAATCGTCCGTATCTGGTTTGAAGGTTAAACCGAGTAGTCCCACAGTTTTACCTTTGAGGATTTTTAAAGCTTGTTGGAGTTTTTCTAGGGCGATGAGGCGTTGACGTTCGTTAACACTGACAGCAGCTTTCATAAGTTGGGCCTCATAGCCATAATCATCGGCGGTGTGAATGAGAGCAGAAACGTCTTTGGGGAAACATGAACCACCCCAACCAATACCAGCTTGTAAGAACTTGCTACCAATGCGGGAATCTAAACCAATGCCTTTTGCTACTTGGGTAACATCCGCACCAACGCGATCGCATATATTCGCAACTTCATTAATAAAACTAATCTTGGTGGCTAAAAAGGCATTAGCCGCATATTTGATCATTTCTGCGGAACTGAGGTCTGTCACCAAAACTGGAACAGGGGGTAAAGATTGATCAGCAGCAAATTTGCGTTCTATAATAGGCGCATATAGTTCTTTCATCATGCCTGTGGCTTGTTGACTGTTACCGCCCAATACAATCCGGTCAGGGTTAAAGGTATCATAAACTGCTGAACCTTCCCGCAGAAACTCTGGATTACTGACTACATCAAACTGGTGAGCAATCTCCGATAATCTCTCGTCACTAGTTGTATCACCAGATGCCAATAATGTTTTTTGACGTTCTGCAATCCCATCCACAACAATCATTCTTACCCAGTCGCCAGAACCAATAGGAACAGTAGATTTGTTGACAATGACCTTATAACCACCATTGAGATTTTCGCCAATACCACGAGCTACAGCTTCTACGTAGCGAGTATCACTTTCACCATTGGGCAAAGGGGGAGTTCCCACAGCAATAAAGAGGATTTCTCCATGATGAACACCAGCAGCGAGATCACTAGAAAATTGAATATTGCCACTATTAATAGCCGATTGCATAATTTCCGAAAGTCCTGGCTCAAAAATCGGTGACTGCCCAGACTTCATTAATTTTACTTTTTCTTCGTTATTATCTATGCAAATTACATCATGTCCAATATGAGCTAAACAAGCACCTGTTACTAAACCAACATAACCAGTACCAATTACGCAAACACGCATTTTTAAAACCCCTGTTTTTTATAGTTGTCAGTTGTTAGTCATTACTAATGACCAATGACTAATGAATAATGATTGCTAAACCTGTTGGAAACGTTGACGGAAATCTTCAATCATCAGGTTTAAACCGTCTTTCAGAGGAATGGTAGGTTCCCAATCTAACAAAGTCTGTGCCTTGGTAATATCAGGACGACGACGACGGGGATCATCAGCAGGTAGGGGTTCAAATTTAATTTCTGCATCTGGGTTAATTAAGTTTTGCACCGTCTGAGCAAGTTCTAAAATGGTATACTCATCGGGATTACCCAAATTTATGGGTCCTGTATGCTCACCATTCATTAATCGCATTAGCCCATTGACTAAATCGGAAACATAACAAAAGCTCCGGGTTTGTTGACCTTCACCATAAACAGTTAAAGGAACGCCTCGTAATGCTTGCGCCACGAAATTGCTGACTACGCGCCCATCGTTTTCCAACATTCTCGGTCCATAAGTGTTGAATATCCTGGCGACGCGAATCTCGACTTTATTCTCTCTGTAGTAGTCAAATGCCAGGGTTTCAGCCATTCTTTTACCCTCGTCATAACATGAACGAATGCCAATGGGATTGACGCTGCCTCGATAATCTTCAGTCTGGGGATGAATTTCTGGATCTCCGTAAACTTCGCTGGTAGAAGCTAATAAAAATCTGGCTTTAACCCGTTTAGCCAAACCCAACATATTGAGTGTACCAATAACGTTGGTTTTAACAGTTTTAATAGGGTTATACTGGTAATGCACAGGGGACGCTGGACAAGCCAGATGATAAACTTGATCCACTTCTAGGCGAATTGGCTCGGTGATGTCGTGACGGATCATTTCAAAGTTAGGATGATCTAACCATTGGAGGAGATTATGTTTCTTTCCTGTGTAAAAATTGTCCAAACAAATGACTTCATGACCATCATTCATGAGTCGGTCAATCAGATGAGAACCAATAAAACCAGCGCCGCCTGTCACTAAAATTCTCATATTTTTCCTTCTGCTAATATTTACTTTTAGTATCCACTTCATGCTGTTTTATATTACCCACATTGGCGACAAAAAAGCATATTTATCTTCAGAATTTTTGTGCATGGCTTTTAAGTTGGATGTTGATTGCTTGCCAGATATTCTCTAATGAATAGGTTTATTTTGGGAAGGTTTTATCAAATCTTCAAGGAAAGAATACAGTTTTTTAATTGAAGTTAAATATTTAATACCTAAGTATCATAAATCTTTATTGATGCAACTGCAAGAGGTATCAACAATAATTAACGCGCTGACTAATGGATTATTGTACCCAATGCCACTAAAAATTTCTATGAAAAATATTCTCAAAGATAGGTAGAATTTACATATTGACACAAGTTGTCTAGTTGGAAGCAACCATAAATAAATTGGTAAACAAAAGTGAATTTCCCTTTGATTACTCGTGCTGAAAAGCATAACGAGAAAACAGCAATTGTTATAGGTGAAGAAGTATTTAGCTATGGGGATTTGCTCGACATCTCTGGTCTAATTGCTACAGGTCTGCTTAAGGATACAGAAGACTTACAAGAACAGAGAGTTGCTTTTCTTATCCCCCCTGGGTTTGAGTATGTGGCTACTCAGTGGGGAATTTGGCGGGCTGGGGGCATAGCTGTACCACTGTGTGTTTCTCACCCCCGTCCAGAATTGGAGTATGTGATTACTAATTCGGGAGCATCAATTATTGTTGCCCATCCCCAATTTGAGGATATACTACTATCGCTTGCTACTGAAAAAAATTTGCGCTTTATTCTCACCTCAGTAACACTCCCAGATCATGTTACTACCCTACCAAATATAGATGTTCAAAGACGGGCATTAATTCTCTATACCAGTGGGACAACAGGCAAACCCAAGGGTGTGGTGATAACTCATGACAATATTCAAGCTCAAGTAACTAGCTTAGTTACTGCTTGGGAATGGACATCAGATGACCGTATTCTCAATATACTACCATTACACCATATTCATGGGATTATCAACGTCCTAACCTGTGCTTTATGGGTTGGGGCGGAATGCCACATATTAAGTAAATTTGATGCTGAAACTGTGTGGAATCAAATTTGTGAGGGTAACTTAACCCTATTTATGGCAGTACCAACAATTTATGTAAAATTGATTGCTGCTTGGGAAAATGCTACTCAGGAACGTCAAAAAATCATGACCGCAGGGTGTAAAAAAATGCGTCTGATGGTTTCTGGTTCAGCAGCTTTACCAGTACAAGTATTAGCAAATTGGCAGAATATTAGCGGTCATTTCCTATTGGAACGCTATGGAATGACGGAAATTGGTATGGCACTATCCAACTCTTTACATGGTCAACGATATGCAGGATATGTGGGTCAACCTTTACCGGAAGTTGAAGTTAGATTAGTAGATGAGAGTGGAGAATTAGTGCCACCGGGAATACCAGGAGAAATTCAAGTTAAAAGTCCTGGAGTGTTTTTAGAATATTGGCAAAACTCCCAAGCAACAGAAAAGGCATTTAGAGATGGGTGGTTTGGGACTGGAGATACGGCCATAGTCGAGAATAACAACTATCGTATTTTAGGACGAATGAGCGTTGATATCATTAAAACAGGAGGGTATAAGGTTTCAGCTTTAGAAATTGAAGAAGTGTTAAGAACCCATCCAGATATTCAAGAATGTGCAGTCGTTGGGGTGACAGATTTAGAATGGGGTGAGCGAGTTTGTGCGGCGTTAGTATTACTACCACAACGCCAATTGACATTAGAATCTTTGCGGAGTTGGGCAAAGGAGCAATTAGCAGTTTATAAGATTCCCACTCGCATTTTGATAGTTGATGAATTACCCCGTAATGCTATGGGGAAAGTGACTAAACCGCTGGTTGTTGAACTATTTTGCTCATCTTCAGGCTAGAGTTTAGTCTATCATGCGGTTGGATGCAGTAATTGATTATGCCTCATTGTTTGGTAGATAGTCATCGCGACTGATATCACTCATCACTTCTTCAAGTGGTCGGCGCTGTCTGGCGAGTTCTTTGAGTCTTAAGCTAAGGATAACATTGATTTTTTGACGCTCATCAAATACGGCTGATTCATAAACCTTTGCGGCTTCTGCATCAACATAAATTTTAATCTCTTTAACTTCCATCGGTTTTAGACTCCAAAGAAAACTCCAAGGGTATTGCTACCTTACCTCATTATATCTAAAAGCCCGATCGCTCCCAATTTAGTACGATGAGCGATCGCTTACAGCATTGCTACGCGATCGCCATTAGATTGAAATAACCTGAATTTTCGTAAACTCTAAAACTTTTTGTTGCTTTTCAGGTGCGCGTTCTCGCCAGGAGGATTAAAAATGCCCTTGATTGAGAACATTTTCCATTGATGGGCTTGTATCATCAATTAGAGCCTGGATCTTGTCAATCATCCTTTGAAATACATCGGCATAATATTTAGAGGAATCCAAAAAATCTACGTATTCCGGTCTATGGATCTGCCTTTCTTCTGGTGTTCGATACTCCTGACGAATATTGGAAGACATACGCTTTGTTTTTCGCACGATTAAAACATCATCAATTTGAGTCGAAATAATTGACACTGGTGTCATATCAAGGAATTCGCAGATCAGAAAGTATAAAGATCCAGGAACAGCAACTTTTAAGTCTCTGCTTGTCGCTACTGCTTCCTGAAACATAGTTTTGTCTAAATTTGTTTTGCATTCCGCGCAAACATATCCAAGATGTGACTCGATCAATTTGTGATCTTGAAAATCTGGATCGAATGATGACTTCAGATATAACTTCTTGCCAAGTATAAAATCCTGATCTTTGGTTCTAATAATTGGTTCACCACCTTGACCAGGGTTTCCAAGAGAGGATAAGAAACTAAGCCCAGAAAATGTATTTCTTGGTCCTAATTCAAAAGCATTATCTATTCCCCTCAAACTACGGAAAACCACTTGCGGCAAGAATTCTTCTAAAATAGTGTTGTCTAGCTTTAGCTGTCCTTTCTGTCTATATAAAAAATTGTCTGAGCTATCAAAAATCAAATCAAGTTCAATAAAACGCTTGTATCGGTTCGTAGCTTCGACTAACTTTTCTACTGTATCTGCTTGACCATGCTCAATAGATTCCAACTCTGAAATCCATTGATGATACTTCCTAACAGCTTCTTCTAGTCTTTCTCTGTCAGATTCAGGTAGCCGACGATTGTTAAGACACGCAGTTAGCTTTGTGTAGTGAGGGCGAGAAAGTTCAGGCATAGGTTAGACTGGCTAGATTAGCAACTTGGCAAGGTTGGTCAATATAAAACTTTTTATCTAAAGTTGGAGTTCTGCCAATATCTTCAACTTTATTGATTGCATCTTCTAATGATTTGAGATTTTTTGAGGATACCAAAGGAAGACCGCTTTTCAAAACATCGAATGCTACCTCTCTCGCAACTTGCTCAACTGTGTCCTTGCAATTCTTGTTATTTAAATTTGAAAAATTGATCAGGTCTTCCCTGATAATTTTCCCGAACTTATTCTTGAACTCTCTCTTTTGCCTTAAAGTTTTATTGAAAAGATTAGCCCTTAATCCAATTTTTTCGATGATGTCAGCATTATAAAAAGGCACTCCAAGGACATTAGATTCATGTCCGACCACGAATACAATGCGAGCTTCATTTTTGCTCACTCTGGAAAGCTCTTGCATAGTATCAGCCATATCCAAGCAGTATTGAATTACTGTGTAAAATCGGTTGCCTCTGTTTGCCCTGTTAGATCCAATTTCTGACTTAGCTATCTTTAATAAGTCCCACCCTAATATTTCAGCTGATCTACGGTAATTTTGATGATAATTAAATACATTTATATAGGGTGGAGACGTGACTACAAAATCTATCTGATCATTTTTCAATGGCAGAGATCGAGCATCTGATAGACTTACATTTATTTGCTTCTTAGAGTAGGGAAGCTTTTCAATCAAACTTGCTAAATCGGCAAATTTTGATTGTATAGATTCATTAGTTACTTTATTGTTTGCAACATCAAGTAGAATCACCAAAGCATCAAATATTTTTGCTGTTTCTTTATCTAGCTCATTTCTAATTTCTTTCAACTTCACTGGCAGATTTTGTACTTCACTGCCATTTTCAAAAATTCTGAAAGGAAATTCCTTATCTATTAAACTTCTAATAGTATTGACAGATTTCTTCTTTTCGATATCATTGATAAATTCATAGGTTTTACTGAGAATCCAAGCGGCTGGATTAATTTCAAAGCCATATGCTTCAAATTCCAAAATACCAGCTTCTAGCAAAACAGTTCCACTACCTGCAAAAGGATCAAGAATGACTGAATTAGATAGGCAATATGCATTTAATATAACTTCAACAAGTTGCGGTGAAAACTGACCGCGCCAAGCAAATAGATTAGATCTAGTTTTCTCGACGATATCAAGTTTTTCTTTGGGGATGGGTTTATCAAACTCTTTCAATTCCTAACCTTCCTCTGTTTATCAGCGTATCTTCGTAAACTCATCAATTTAGTTGAACATTTTTGGAACTATCACTCGCCATTATAACATAGAGATTTGGATATTTGGCGTTGCTACATTGAACATGAAATTGGAAAATTCACAATTTCAAACTTCAAAATACAACGCCAAATATTTATTTACTTCTTCGGTGGATTTGGTGGACACCAGAAGAGGTTTTTACTCGAAACTCCCAACGATTCTAAAATACCTTTCATCACATCTGTACAGTGCGATCGCTGATCCCGTAGGGTGAGTTAATGCAATGTAACGCACCTTATGTATGTTTATTTACTGATTTTCGGTGCGTTACGCTGTTGATAACCCACCCTAGGTTTTTGTCATGGTTGATAGCCTTTCCTTTGGTTGCTCACACATCGATCAACCTAATTCTGTATAAACAGGGGGACTTTGACTCTATTTCCCCCCTTAAAAAGGGGGGGTTAGCGGGGATCTGTAAGTACCTAAAATCACAACCTAAAACTTTTCAAACAACCTCTTAAAGTTAGTTAAAGAAATTAGGACTTACGCATTGACAGGATCAACCAAATATGAGGTATGGGTTTCGGGCATTTTAACGTGATTTTTTGATGATTTTTGAGCGCTCGCTATTGAGCAGAAGTTAATCACCAAAAGCCTGAAACGAGGGATTTTCGTT
>NZ_JAQMSE010000154.1:0-5473 GCF_028330045.1 Aphanizomenon sp. CS-733/32 | reverse complement strand
TTTTTTACAAACTTGGGCAACATCTTTAAATCGTCCTTTAATATTATTTATAGATGAAATTGATTCTTTACAAGACCAAACATTAATTTCAGTTTTACGACAATTAAGAGATGGTTTTCCTAACCGTCCAGAAAATTTTCCGACCTCAGTAGGATTAATTGGTTTAAGGGACGTTAGAGATTATAAAGTAGCGTCAGGTGGTAGTGACAGATTAAATACATCCAGTCCTTTTAATATTAAAGTTGCTTCTATTACTATGAGAAATTTTAATCTTGCAGAAGTAGGAGAATTATATCAACAACATACAGAATCTACAGGACAAATTTTTACACCAGAAGCTATAGAGACAGCTTATGATTTAACTCAAGGACAACCTTGGTTAGTCAATGCTTTAGCTAAAGAAATTGTGGAAAAAATGGTGAAAGATAGAAATATTGCGATTACCAAAGAACACATTTTACAAGCGAAGGAAATATTAATTGCTCGTCAGGATACTCACTTGGATAGTTTAGCGGAAAGACTCAGAGAAAAACGAATTAAAAATATTATTGAACCTATTTTAGCAGGGCAAACCTTACCCGATACCCTAGCAGATGATAGGCAATATTTAATAGATTTAGGATTATTACGACGTGATCCCAGGGGAGGCTTAGTTATTTCTAACCCCATATATCGTGAAGTAATTCCTCGTGTTTTAGTCCAAGGAACTCAGGATAGTTTACCTTTAATTAGTCCTAGTTGGTTGACTGCAAATGGTGAATTAAATATTGATGCTTTATTAACAGCGTTTCTCAAATTTTGGCGACAGCATGGAGAACCATTATTAAGTAGTGCTGCTTACCATGAAATTGCACCGCATATTGTATTAATGGCTTTTTTACATCGTGTGGTTAATGGTGGGGGAATTTTAGAAAGGGAATATGCCATTGGTAGTGATAGAATGGATTTATGTCTGCGTTATAAAGATGTTATTTTAGGAATTGAATTAAAGGTATGGCGGGATAAAAAACGCGATCCTCAAAGTGATGGAATTGAACAATTAGAATCTTATTTAGGGCGTTTGGGGTTGGATTTTGGTTGGTTATTTATCTTTGATAGGCGGAAAAATGCTTTACCAATGGAAGAAAGGTTATCAACTGAGGTTGTGGTGACGGAAAATCAACGTCGAATTACTGTGATTCGGGCGTGAATATTTTTAACAGCAGGATATCAAGGTTAAGAGATGGGAATTTAAACCAGAACTCGTGCCATTTCCCTAGTTCGATTTGCCCAGGTTTGAGACAACGTGGAAATTTCCAGACGACTAGAATCACTTGCCCAAGTTGATAACCAATGAATATGCCATTTGGATAATTGACGTTGTATTTGAGCTAATTCAAAGGCATTATCTACATCTAAATCAATGGCTGTCAATTCTAAAAACACTTTACTTTCTGGAATAATCTCAAGTACCGCTTCTCCATTAAATTCATTTAAACTGAGAGATGCCATTTGTAGAAAGTTCTGTGCTAATTTTTCCAGACGTACAGAAAGACGCTCACAACGAAAGGTAATTTGTTCTACAGTCCAGTTATTCATAAACCTCCTAATAATTTGTGGATGATTTGTTTCACTTCCGAACAGATCGCTTATGATAAATGTATTATTGTATATCTCAAAGTTTAAAATATGTCACTCGCTGAGTTAATTCCTCTGGTCAACAATCTAAGTCAGTCAGACAAGTTATCACTCTTCAAACTCCTAGCCACACAAATCCCAGACGCTGAACTACAAGTTATTTTTTCTGCTTCAGAATACCCGATTTGGTCGCCATATCACGCAACGGAAGCTGCAAACATTCTCATGCAGATGATTCAGGATCACCAAGAGGTATCTACTGATGCCTAGTACAGTTGAGTTTCCCTTTAATGATGATGAAGCATTACCCACAATTCCTATCATTCTGAGTTATGCAAACTCTTCTATTTCTGCAAATGCACTGCTGGATACTGGGTCTACTGTCAATGTCTTACCTTATGATATTGGGTTACAATTAGGCGCAATTTGGGATAATCAAACTGTTCGCTTGCCATTGGCTGGAAATCTGGCAAAAGTTGAAGCACGGGGGTTATTTGTGCAAGTTCAAATTGGGAATCTTGAACCCGTTCGTCTAGCATTTGCCTGGGTAGAAACCTCTAATGTACCCTTAATTCTTGGGCAAACTAACTTTTTTCGAGAATTTGATGTTTGTTTTGAAAGATCGCAATCCACAATCAAAATTATCCGAATTGATTAGCGATTGCACTAACCCAATATTAGCGATCGCAGGTTAACCCCAAAAGGTGAATTAAATATAGATGCTTTATTAACAGCATTTCTCAAGTTTTGGCGACAACATGGAGAACCATTATTAATGGCTTTTTTACATCGTGTGGTTAATGGTGGGGGAATTTTAGAAAGGGAATATGCCATTGGTAGTGACAGAATGGATTTATGTCTGCGTTATAAAGATGTAACTTTGGGTATTGAGTTACAGCAAATTGTCATCAAACCCGGAACAAGAACCCCACCCCCAACCCCCTCCCCGCAAGCGATGAGGGAGCGCAACGCTTACGCACTCTACTTACAGCAGTTGTCGGCGATTTAACCCACACTTTGATTACCTTCTTCCTTCGCGCTTTTCCTGCTGCGCGAGATCAAAAAATGTGGTTTATTTACCCGAAAATCGCTGTAAGACAAAGTTGAAATTTCCAAAGGACTAGAATCACTTGTCCAAGTTGACCACCAATGACTAAAATAAAATCAACATTTTTTAGGAGGTGCTGTTTTTGTATAATTTACCGGATGATTTAGCCATTGCCGAAATTCATCAAGCAATTGGTAATCTTGTCATTCGATTTCCATTACTTCATTGCCAAGAATGTGCCAAAACACTCAAACAGTGGCTAAAACAACGTAAAATTCCTGGTAAACTTTGGCGACTTTCGACTATATACGACAATGAAGATTTTATTTTGAGCGATCGCCTAGAAAAACAAGGTTTTTAATGGAGTTAAACTCAATGAGTACATTATTTAACTTACTCGAAAAAATTAAAACCAAACCAGGCTTATATTTGGGAACAGCATCTATCAGTAATTTACGGATGTTTATTTTGGGATATCGCTTTTCTCGTTCTGAATTAGGTATTACTAATACTGAAAATGAAAGTGATTTTTATAAAAACTTTCAACCCTGGCTACAAAACCGCTTATCTATCCATACCGTTAACGCTTGGGATAAAATTATTTTACTCACCTGTATTGATGAAAAAGCTGCATTTGATTACTTTTTTCAATTACTAGATGAATTTATTCAAAGAGACAAAAGCCAAGATATTGAACCAATCCTGGCTGAACCAGGCTCTAAAAATTCTCAAGAAGCTGCTTGAATAATAACAGTGAATCTTAGTGTGCTGGTTGTTTCTGTTGCAGTTAATCACAGTTAAGGAAGCACAAGATAATGGATTTTGAGCGATCGCTTCCCTCGCCATAGGCATCGCATTACATCATAAAAATTCATGAAAGAGGTTATCGAACGGTTCTGTATTTTTCCAGCGATAGGTGTTAAAATCTCGATAATCAACCGATAAAGTCTGACCAGTCTTGCAAGGAATTTTCTGAGGATTCATGTTGATTCAGAAGATAGCGTTTTTTCAGGACTTCTACAAGTTCCACTATGATTTGTTGTGCATCGGGAGGAAGAGACGCAATATCTTGTTGAATTGTATCTAAGTTCATAATCTGATTTTTCTGTTTCTCTGATTATAGTTTAGTAACGCACCGAAAATCAGTAAATAATCATACATAAGGTGCGTTACACTCCGTTAACGCACCCTACAAGATCAGCGATCGCACTGTGATTAGGGCTTGAGTCTTTTCAAAACTCACTGTTTTTAGCAGAAATAAATGGTATCATAAAATTAACAAAAATGCACTTATCACATTATGAATTACAGGGTTACAATTAGGCGCGATTTGGGATAATCAAACTGTTCGCTTGCCATTGGCTGGAAATCTTGCAAAGGTTGAAGCACGGGGGTTATTTGTGCAAGTTCAAACTGGGAATCTTGAACCCGTTCGTCTAGCATTTGCCTGGGTAGAAGCCTCTCATGTACCCTTAATCCTTGGGCAAAGGAACTTTTTTAGAGAATTTGATGTCTGTTTTGAGAGATCGCAATGTACGATCAAAATTATCCGATTCTAATAAGGGTTTATGTGTTTTGGTGCGATCGCACTGTAGCGTGTGTTAGCGATCGCGTAACTCACCGAAAATTAGTAAATAATCATAAATAAGGTGCGTTACACTCCGTAGGCATCGCAGTTAATAATAGTTAAGGAAGCACAAGAAAATTTGCCCCGAAGATGGTGTTACACTCAGACAAAGTGCAAAAAACTAGAATCTGTATCTTTCGTTGAACTTATGCTGACAACCACTCAGTTCGCTCCCATACTTAGGCAATTATCTCACTCCGATAAGCTCTTATTACTTAATTTCCTTGTAGCCGAGTTGCTCAGGGAGTCTGGTATTGTACCGATGTCTATTCAAGATGATGTCCATAGACAAGGTTTACATGACTCTTTTGAGGCTGCTGCCATTTTAGCTCAAGCATTAAAAGAGACACAAGAATTGACTCATGGTTAATAAAATAAGATTTGCCTTCACTGAGGTAGATCCCAGTCTTGGAGCATTAAGTACACTTCCTTATTTACCACTGACATTAACGTATCAAAATCAATCTTTGAATGTTTCAGGTCTGTTGGATACTGGTTCTAGTGTTAATGTCTTGCCTTATGAAATGGGATTAGGATTAGGCGCAGTCTGGGAAAATCAAAGGTTGTCTTTGCCATTAGGCGGTAATTTAGCTAGATTTGAAGCTCGTGCATTAGTTGTGAAAGCCACTGTTGAACAATTCCCTGCTGTGGATTTGGCTTTTGCTTGGACACAAGATAAGTATGCACCGTTAATATTAGGACACATGAACTTTTTTCTTGCGTTTGATGTGTGTTTTTACAGATCTGACTTGGTATTCGAGATTAGTCAAAGGTAGTTTTATTAAGAATTGTTTCAACATCTTTCTCAGGATCATCACAATCTTGAATTAACTTGAGAACTACCTTAGCACAAGCGAACTGCTTGCAGCAGCGCTAGTTCCCTCCGGGACGCTCCGCGAACGCTATCGCACTGCTTGATTCTGAAGGATGGCGATCAGTCGGATCAGGGAATAGCGATCGCACTAACCCCTTAACGGGTGACAAGGCGGTTGAAGATGAGATGTGGCAATAATTTGAGAAAATAAGGGAGTAAAAAAATACTTAACGGGTGACAAGGCGGCTAAAGAGCTTGTTTCATAAGGGATAGAGCCTGAAAGCCCCGTTGAAAAAAGAGGCGTTTATGAGGCTTGAGATTGATTAAATTCAGAGCTAAATCAGCCCATAATTCCATACCATAAATC
>NZ_JAQMSE010000153.1:0-3584 GCF_028330045.1 Aphanizomenon sp. CS-733/32 | reverse complement strand
TTTTTTACAAACTTGGGCAACATCTTTAAATCGTCCTTTAATATTATTTATAGATGAAATTGATTCTTTACAAGACCAAACATTAATTTCAGTTTTACGACAATTAAGAGATGGTTTTCCTAACCGTCCAGAAAATTTTCCCTCATCTGTAGGATTAATTGGTTTACGAGATGTGCGAGATTATAAAGTAGCATCCGGTGGTAGTGACAGATTAAATACTTCTAGTCCTTTTAATATTAAAGTTGCTTCTATAACGATGAGAAACTTTAATCTTGCAGAAGTAGGAGAATTATATCAACAACATACAGAAGCAACAGGACAAATTTTTACACCAGAAGCTATAGAAACAGCATTTAATTTAACTCAAGGACAACCTTGGTTAGTGAATGCTTTAGCTAAAGAAGTTGTCGAAAAAATGGTTAAAGATAGAAGTATTACTATTACTAAAGAACACATTTTAAAAGCAAAAGAAATATTAATTACTCGTCAAGATACTCATTTAGATAGTTTAGCTGAACGCTTACGAGAACCAAGGATTAAAGCAATTATTGAACCGATGTTAGCAGGTTTAGAATTAGGAAATATACCTAATGATGATATTCAATTTGTAATTGATTTAGGATTATGTAAAATGCACCCTTATGGTGGATTAACTATTGCTAATCCCATTTATCGGGAAGTGTTACCCAGAGTATTAACAGTAACACCAATGGCATCTTTACCAATGATTGCACCGACTTGGTTAACCCCAGAAGGTGAATTAAATATAGATGGGTTACTTGCAGCATTTCTCAAGTTTTGGCGACAACATGGAGAACCCTTATTAGGTAGCACTGGCTATCATGAAATTGCCCCGCATATTGTATTAATGGCTTTTTTACATCGTGTTATTAATGGTGGGGGAGTTTTAGAAAGGGAATATGCAATTGGTAGTGATAGAATGGATTTATGTTTGCGTTATAAAGATGTAATTTTAGGAATTGAGTTGAAAGTATGGCGGGATAAAAAACGCGATCCGCAAGCTGATGGAATTGAACAATTAGAATCTTATTTAGGACGTTTGGGTTTAGATTTTGGTTGGTTATTTATCTTTGATAGGCGGAAAAATGCTTTACCAATGGAAGAAAGGTTATCCACTGAGGTGGTGGTGACAGAAAATCAGCGTAAAATTACTGTGATTAGAGCTTGAGTGTTTTAAATGAAGTATTTTTGGAAACAATGCTTTTTTCAAAGATATTTAACGGTGAATTTATAAGGTACGTTGCATTTCATTAACGCAGCCTACAGAATTGGCTGGACTGCTGGTTAAATCTTACCAATGAGCTTGTCATATTCTGCGTGAGTTCCGATCCAGAACCAAGAAATACCGCTTTCTACTTCAACTCCTAAAGCCCGATAGTCTAATCCTGCTCGAACTGACCAGTATTTTTTACCGATCTTTTTAAAGTGTAATGATGGATGAGATGGATCAGCTTTCAAAAGTTCGTAACACTGATCTGCTGTTTCCTGAATTTGAGGGGGTAAATCCTCATAGCATTTCCAAAATCTGCGGGTTGTGTAGTGCATCAGAGTTCTCGGCAATGTCCCGCTTTAAACTCAGCGATCGCTTCTGCTGCTAAAGCCTCCAGTTTGCCGTCTGCGATGTCTTGTTCTAGCTGCTCATCCCAACGTTGGTAGTCTATCTCTAATATCCATTGCCGGAGCTGCTGAAACTGTTCTGGTGGAAGCGTCAGAATAGCTGCTTCAATTTGTTCAATGGTTGACATTTTAGGTTATGGTTTTTGACTTCAATCACATTATGGTTATTTACCCAATTTGATTATATCTGATTCTGAGAAAATTTAGATCCGCGACTTCTGTTATTAATCTTCTCATGTAATAGATAATTTGTAGGGTGTGTTAGCTGTATTCGTAACGCATCTCATATTTGCTAAATAATTTATTTTATTATGTTTTTTAAAATTTCCTTCAATAATAATGGTGCGTTACGTCGCGTATTTAATTGATTTGTACATTTTATAATCTTTTTGCGCTCCTAACGCACCCTACAAACTGTAACCTTTACTACAATCTACAAGTCTCGACGCGAGAGAAGACCCCTAACCAAACACTCACCCACACCACAGTAGTACAAACATCAACACAGAAAACACATGGGAGGTGGCCTTCGGGTGCTTTCTTATCAAAAGTAATATCTTTGTAGTACAACCAACTTCCTCCTTTTCTCCATCCTACCTTGTCTCCGAACTTTTTCCATATTTCCCTATTATATTCTCTCGTTCCGCCTAAACCTTGATAAATTCGTTTCTGTACAGAAAACCCAAATCTACCATCACTGTATTTTACCCACAACTGGTCAATGGTGCGGAGGTCTGCACAGGGAAAATTATCATTACTTTTATCATCTAACCATCCGAACTTTTCCCGTTTCGCAACCGCTAACATTACCCGTCCTGTTTCCTCGTCCGCTTCTTTCCATTTCCCTGCTTTGAGGAAGTCACGTAGTTTGCTGTAGTCCATTCCTGCATCTGATTTTAATTCTACCTCTCGCTGTAAGCTCATAGTGATATTCCTGTAGATTAATTTTTAGAAAATATACTAGAGACATCCTACAGCAATTTCCAATCATATTAAGGTACATCCTAGCCCCCTCATCGCTTGCGGGGAGGGGGTTGGGGGTGGGGTTCTTGTTCCAGGTTTGATGACAATTTGCTGTAACATAGGTTACACTCCACAAGTCTTGATGCGAAAGAGCGGAAAAATCACCATTTTATATTTAGGACTTACGCAAGATGTGACTGAAAACCTTATTCTTGCGTAGGGGTAATTCATGAATTACCCCTAGTTTCGTTCCCTTTTGCGTAAGTCCTAAAAAAATATTATGCAAGCATACAAACTCAAAGGAAAAATTGATCAATCTGCTAACTTAGTGATTACCGAACCCCTGAATTTAACCCCCAGAAACGTGGAAATTGTAGTTTGGGCAGCCACAGATAACCTTTAATATTTAATAGAATTTTCTTGCAGCCATTCTGATATAGTTTATTGACTTTCTTGACCGTTTGCTAGTCGTTCCATTATTAAAACAACTTCGGGTTCTGGAACATCTAACGAATATCCATTTAATTCCAGAAAGATAGCCATTACTACGAAAGCTACCCGTTTATTACCATCTATAAAAGCATGATTTTTAGCAAATCCATAACCATAAGCCGCAGCTAAATCAAATATACTGGGTGTAGGTTCACCATAAGCAAGTAAATTTTTCGGTCTATCTAAACTAGCTAAAAACAAATTGTTATCTCGCACACCTGCAAGACCACCATGCTGTATTAATTGGTCTTCATGTATAGCTTTAACAATTATTTCATTTAACCAGAAAATTCCATTCATTTCCCTAACTCATGAAGTGCATTTCTGTATTTTGTGCTGACTTTTCTGTAAGAGGGTGTTTGAAAAGTTTTGATGGGTAAAATTTTATGCTAATCGCCTCACCATGATCCGAATCATGGCAAGGTAAATAAAAGTCTCTGATGTTTCCGGTAATAACTCATAATCTCTGACCAATCGACGACACCCCATCA
>NZ_JAQMSE010000152.1:0-5010 GCF_028330045.1 Aphanizomenon sp. CS-733/32 | reverse complement strand
TGGGTTTCGGGCATTTTAACGTGATTTTTTGATGATTTTTGAGCGCTCGCTATTGAGCAGAAGTTAATCACCAAAAGCCTGAAACGAGGGATTTTCGTTCATGCACATCATGGTGAATTTGTACAGTGCGTAAGTCCTAGATGATAATAATGATTGGGTCAGTGATGGTGAAACCAGAGGTGCTGGAGTTGATGAGATTTTAGGAACTTTTCCCCTACCTACTGCAAATAAATAGTCAAATTGAGAACTCTATGCCAAATTTAGCAAAAAGCAAATCCCACCGCCGACTAAAACGCCAACTACTTATCGTCATGCTGGTGATTTTTGCTTGGAGTGTGGCTATAGGCTGGATATTGGGATTCGCCACCAGCACTCACGGTGCAAATCCGGTAGACTCAATTGGGACTGTTGATGTCATACCAGCACAATATCAACCAGGACAAGAACTGTATTTAGAAAACTGTGCATCTTGTCACATCGCATTACCACCTGCTGTATTTCCTAGTCAAACTTGGAAAAATCTTTTACAAGACTCCCAGCACTATGGCGTACAAATTAATCCCTTAGATAAGTTTTCACATCTTTTAGTATCAAAATATCTTTACACCTTTTCCCGTGTAAAACTACAAGAGGAAGCAACACCCTATCGTCTCAAGGATTCTCGTTATTTTAAAGCTTTGCATCCTGGTGTCAAATTACCCAAACCTGTAACTATGAGTAGTTGTGTAAGTTGTCATATTGGGGCTGATAAGTATAATTTCCGCAGCCTCAGTCCAGAATGGGAGTAGGGGCAGGGGGCAGGGGGCAGGGGGCAGGGGGCAGGGGAGAAGATTTTTCCTACTGACCAATGACCAATGACCAATGACCAATGACCAGTGACATTCAAAGTCTATAATTATATAGCTAAAGCTTAAATCTCCATTTCCCTTGATTTAATTCTATAAACTGCCATGCTAAAACTTTTGTTGGGCGATCCCAACGCTCGTAAACTTAAAAAATACCAACCTTACATTACAGAAATTAACCTCTTAGAGGAAGATATTAAGCCGCTGTCTGATGAACAGTTAAAAGCTAAAACCGTCGAGTTTAAACAACGGTTGGCTAAAGGCGAAACTCTAGATGATATTTTACCAGAAGCCTTTGCTGTGGTTCGGGAATCGGGGCGGCGGGTCTTAGGATTACGTCACTTTGATGTACAGTTGCAGGGTGGGATAATTCTGCATACTGGACAAATTGCCGAAATGAAAACTGGTGAGGGGAAAACTTTGGTAGCGACTTTACCAAGTTATTTAAATGCCCTGACTGGTAAAGGTGCCCACGTTATTACTGTGAATGATTACCTGGCGCGTCGGGACGCGGAATGGATGGGTCAGGTACACCGGTTCTTGGGGTTAAGTGTGGGGCTAATTCAGTCCACTATGACCCCCAGCGAGCGCCAAAAAAACTATGCCTGTGATATTACTTATGTCACCAATAGCGAGATTGGCTTTGATTATCTCCGGGATAATATGGCTACATCTATGGCTGAGGTGGTGCAACGTCCGTTTAATTTCTGTGTGATTGACGAGGTAGACTCGATTTTAGTTGATGAGGCGCGAACTCCATTAATTATTTCTGGTCAGGTGGAAAGACCAACAGAAAAATACCTGCAAGCGGCGGAAATTGCTTTTAGTCTCAAAAAAGATGAACATTACGAAGTTAATGAAAAGGATCGTAACGTTCTCTTGACAGATGAGGGTTTTGCTGAATCGGAAAATCAGTTGGGTGTGACAGATTTATTTGACCCGGAAGATCCTTGGGCGCATTTTATGTTTAATGCGATTAAAGCCAAGGAATTGTTTCTCAAGGATGTCAATTATATTGTCCGCAATGATGAAGTGGTGATTGTGGATGAGTTTACAGGGCGGGTATTACCTGGACGGCGTTGGAGTGATGGTTTGCATCAGGCAATTGAAGCGAAGGAACACGTAGAAATTCAGCCAGAAACCCAAACTTTGGCGACAATTACCTATCAAAATTTGTTTTTGCTGTATCCCAAGTTGGGGGGAATGACAGGAACGGCGAAAACGGAAGAGGTGGAATTTGAAAAGATTTATAAACGAGAAGTGACGATTATTCCCACTAATCGGATTAGAAGACGGGAAGACTTGTCTGATATGGTGTTTAAGACTGAACCAGGGAAGTGGAGAGCGATCGCTAAAGAATGTGCCGAAATGCACGAAAATGGTAGACCTGTGTTAGTGGGGACAACCAGTGTCGAAAAATCCGAACTTCTCAGCCGACTCCTCAAGGAAATGGATATTCCCCATGAGTTGCTGAATGCTAGACCGGAAAATGTGGAACGGGAAGCGGAAATTATTGCCCAAGCTGGACGCAGTGGGGCTGTAACTATTGCTACTAACATGGCAGGACGGGGTACGGACATTATCCTGGGTGGTAACTCCGAGTATATGGCGCGGTTGAAACTGCGGGAATACTTTATGCCCCGCATTGTCAGCCCTGACGATGATGAATTTGGTGTTCAAAGGGCTTCGGGACTACCTATGGGTGGTAGCGGTGGTGGACAAGGCTTTGTTCCTGGTAAAAAGGTGAAAACTTGGCGGGCTTCTCCAGAAATTTTCCCCACTCCATTAACCAAGGAAACAGAACAGCTTTTAAAAGCGGCTGTAGAGGTGGCTGTTAAGGCTTATGGTGAAAGGAGTTTACCGGAGTTGGAAGCAGAAGATAAGGTGGCTGTGGCGGCGGAAAAAGCCCCGACAGATGATGTGGTAATTCAGAAGTTGCGGGAAGCTTACCAACAGGTTAAGCATGAGTATGAAGAGTTTACCAGCCGCGAACATGATCAAGTGGTGGAACGTGGGGGGTTGCACGTTATTGGAACGGAACGTCACGAATCACGACGGATTGACAATCAGTTACGCGGACGGGCGGGAAGACAAGGCGACCCGGGAACTACCAGATTTTTCCTCAGTTTAGAGGATAACCTATTACGAATCTTTGGGGGCGATCGCGTTGCTGGCTTGATGAATGCTTTCCAAGTGGAAGAAGATATGCCGATTGAGTCGGGTATGTTAACCCGCAGCTTGGAAGGCGCACAGAAAAAGGTGGAAACCTATTACTACGACATCCGTAAACAGGTGTTTGAGTATGACGAGGTGATGAATAACCAACGTCGGGCTATCTATGCGGAACGTCGCCGGGTATTAGAAGGTCAAGATTTGAAGGAACAGGTGGTTAAGTACGCGGAAAAAACGATGGACGACATCGTTGATTATTACATCAACCCTGATTTACCTTCGGAAGAATGGGAATTGGATAAGTTGGTGGATAAGGTGAAGGAGTTTGTTTACCTGTTGGCTGATATGCAGTCGGGACAATTGGAGGATATGGGGGTGGTGGAAATTAAGGCTTTTCTCCATGAACAAGCGCGAATTGCCTATGATATGAAGGAATCGCAAATTGACCAAATTCAACCGGGTTTAATGCGTCAAGCGGAACGGTTCTTTATTCTTCAACGCATAGATACTTTGTGGCGGGAGCATCTGCAACAAATGGATGCTTTGCGTGAGTCGGTTGGCTTGCGCGGTTATGGGCAAAAAGACCCGCTGATTGAGTATAAGAGTGAGGGTTATGAGTTGTTTTTGGATATGATGGTGAATATCCGCCGTGATGTGGTTTATTCTCTGTTTATGTTCCAGCCTCAAGCGCAGCAAACTGCTGAGATGGTTTAAGGGTTTTTTCTCGCAGAGACGCAGAGGCACGGAGGGTGTTTTCTGCGTCTTTGTTTTATTGTTTTGTTAGTCGGCTATTAACTCCAAACTCTATTACGGCTCAAGTTGTCCTATGAATCTGATTAAATTAGTCTGATAGTGTTTGCTACGTCTTTGTTTTATGAGACAATTATTCAGCAAACATTTCAGCTAGGATATCCAGAACTGTTTTTTGTTCTTCTGTCGTAATTTGACCCAGAAGTTTGACTAATCGAGTTTTATCTACTGTGCGAATTTGGTCTAAGACAATTTGCCCATTTTGTCCTTGAAATTGACAAGTTACTCTTGTCGGGTATGTTTGCCCTTTTGTTGTCATTGGTGCAACTATGACGGTGGCAATATGGTGGTTTATTTCGTTGGGTGAAATTACTAAACAGGGGCGTGTTTTTTTAATTTCACTCCCAATGGTAGGATCAAGATTAACTAGGAAAACATCAAATCTGTTGACTACCATTGCCATTCATTTTCATCCCATTCTGTTGTGTTGATATCATCTAATAGGACATCATCTTCTTTTTCTGCCATTTCTGTAAATGCTTTTTCCCAACCTTTTCTGACTTGTTCAACTGGGCGAATGATGAGATGATTTCCGTGAACTTCTATTTCTACTTCTGAGTTAATTCCGCTTTGTTCTAATAGGGTTTTGGGAATGCGTAACCCTTGGGAGTTGCCGATTTTGACTATTCTGGTTTTAATTGCTATACCCATTTTATGTTTTTGGGAAGAGGATGGTATTTACATTGTAATTACAAAGATAAAAATAGTCAAGTAGAAGAAGATATATTTATTTAGTAAGGTATGTTAATCGCAGTTTAGACGCTGCACTGAAAAAATTACAACTTATTACAACGAGATAGGTAAACAGGTATTTGAGTATAATGAAGTAATGAATAACTAACGTCATTCTATAATGAGTAAATTTGTGAGTTCGATACTACACTCAACATTACACTTTACCAATACCGGATTTACAGATTGCTTTTGGAGAAGATATAGAATTCACTATGCAGATAGATACTAAGGAGCTACTGAAGTGGAAAGAATGGAAGGACTCAAAACCATATTTAGAAAAGCTCGGAGACAGTTTCTCACTAGTAGATTTCTAAGTACAGGACAAAAAATTGAGAGAGAGAAGAAAGTCGTCATATTTCAAATCTAAATCAGTAACAAGAGAACGCAGATAATCTAAACCGTAACGAAAAACACTTTTAGCAAAACGTCCATGTTTCTTGATTTTGAT
>NZ_JAQMSE010000151.1:0-5344 GCF_028330045.1 Aphanizomenon sp. CS-733/32 | reverse complement strand
TGGGTTTCGGGCATTTTAACGTGATTTTTTGATGATTTTTGAGCGCTCGCTATTGAGCAGAAGTTAATCACCAAAAGCCTGAAACGAGGGATTTTCGTTCATGCACATCATGGTGAATTTGTACAGTGCGTAAGTCCTAGAAATTACTAAATCTATTGTATATCCATCATTGATATTATTGATATTACGGAATATTAAAATAATTGGACAATACTTGTATCTATAGTGTTGAATACTGCTTAGTCAGTAATAATAATGAATCAATTAACATTTTGTTATTTACAGTCTAGTCTTGTGTGCAGTTAAAAATGAACAGTAACTCATCTATGCAAATAGGGCTAAAACAAGAACCTTGGTTCTCGTCGTCAGAGATGGGAAACAGGAATATATTGCCAAAACAAAGCCAATTTACGGATTCATCTGCACATAATTGTCATTATTTTTGGCAATTATGGCAATCACATCAAGGTTATCTTTACAACTGTTGTTTAAAATGGCTTAACGGTAATTACCATGATGCGGAAGATGTAGTAAATCACGCAATGCTCAAAGCCTGGAATCAATGGATACAATCTACAAATGACATTAGACATCCTAAATCGTGGTTAGCTCAAATTACTTATAACTGCTGTATAGATTTCCGTCGAAAACGTCAACGAGAATCTGCAAAAATTGATAATATTGACGATGTGCAACTTGCAGATCATCCAGCACTTACTTCTAACTTATCACTTCCTGAATCTCAGCTTTTGAATGTGGAAATGGCCGCATATCTCAAGTATAAAATAGCATCTTTACCTGATAGATTGCGCTATCCTTTGATTTTACATTGTTGTCAAAACAAATCCTATGGAGATATTGCTAAACAACTCACCATTTCTGAAAAGAATGTTCGTAAATGTATTCAAGAAGCGCGGCAGATTTTACAAAAGCAGTTCAAGAAATATCTTGCGGGGGAAGATAACACTGCTTTTGATTACTTTTTCCCATTAAACACCGTGATTCCCATGGTAGAAGAATTAGAATCTGAGCAAATATGGAATCATGATTGCGAATCATCAATACCTACAAAAAGCCAACAGCAAGAAATTGATTATAAAGCAACTTTAATATGCCTGGAATCCTTACCAAATCATTGGTACAATTGAATCAGCCATCTGGGCTAAAGATGAATGTTCAGTTATTTACAGCAGCAAAATCAGCCAGACAACAGCAGAAAATTATCACTTTAAACAAGTACATTGAAAAATATCCTCAAGGATGGAAAAAAAGATTAGAATTAGCTGATTTACTTTACGAAATAGGAAACTGGTCACAAGCTATTATCGAATATAATCAAGTAATTGAACGACAACCTCAACTACTTGATGTGCATCTAAAATTGGCAAAGATATTGCAGTTAATGGGACAAGAAAAGGAGGCTTTACAAACCTATAATACAGCCCTATTTTTGTCTGAAAATCCGGTAACTCAGCATTATATACAAGGATTGATTGCAACTTGCAAAAGTGACAATGAAAAAGCTCTCACAGCCTTTAATTTAGCCATAAATTCAGAACCTGATCAAGTATTTCACCGACTGGCTTTGTCACAGGTATATCAAAATATAGAAAATCCCCTGGGTATTATCCGCACCCTAGAGTCGGTTTTAGTAATTAATCCAGATGATGTTATGTCCCTGATTTACAGCTATGATGCCCTGATGGTGGTGGGGGATATACAAACGGCGAAAGAGAGGTTTAACAGCCTTATAGCCCTAGCTGGTGATGATTTTCGAGTAATACAACGACAAATTGATCAACGTTTGCTGGCGAGAATGGTATCTGCTGAAGAGGGCAAAATCACTAAAAAAATGATTACCTCCTTACTAGGAACAATTCCCCATAGTGTTGAAGTCCATAAATCCTTAGCCTACTATCACATTTTACGAGGGGATTGGGCGCAAGGGGTGAAGGTATTAGCCAAATTTACCACCGAATGCCCCAATTATCCCTACGGTTGGTATTATTATGGGCGATGCTTATTCCACACAGGGGAATACCAGCAAGGGGCGGAAATGATGGAGAAAGCGTATTATCTGTATCCCCATGACCGGGAAATTTATCGGGGTTTGTGTGAAATTTTACCCTTTGCACCTGATCCAGTGAAGAGTAAAACGATTCTTGCTTCCATAGTGGAGGAGATGTTAACGCGCTTTCCTGAATGCTGGAGTATGTGGACGACTGCGGGGCGGGTATTGGTGGAACATTTTTCAGACATTGAACGGGGTTGTCAGGTTTCCCAACAGGGAACAAAACTACAACCCCAGTTAGCTGATACTTGGTTGCGTCATGGCCAGGTGTTGATTTTGGCTCGTAAACATCGGGAAGCCCTGGAAGCCTTAAAAAAAGCATGGGAGCTTTTACCGGACGGAGGTTATTTGCAATCCGTACCAGTGGCGTTTTGGTTGGGGGAAAGTTATCGAGTTTTGAAGAATGCTAAGGCTAGTAAACGGTGGTGGGAGGTAGCTGCTCAAGGATGTCAGGAGTTGAGGTTATTTAACCCAGCCATGGCTGATTACTGGTTAGGGAGGCTGATGATGGGTTTGGGGGATAAGTCGGGGGCTAGACGGGCTTATACAGGGGCTTTGAGTCAGCAGTTGTTGTATCCGGTGCGTGGGGAGGTGGAGGGAATTTTGGAGAAGCTGAAAAGGTAAGAGGGGTAAGGGTTATGGCGATTTATGGTGGTTTTTTTGGGGGGGGAAAAATTTGCCCGTAACTCGAAAAATTCACAAATGGGGGGAGTAAAACGTCTAAATAGTGTGGGAAGAAAAAACCACATCTTCAGTTAGTCTAGAAGGTAAGCAAATGTTAAAAAATTTCAAGACCCTAATTTCTGCAACATTGACAATTGTTTTTGCTCTTGGTGTTTTCTTCACTGTTGGAGTTAACAATGCTAAAGCTATTTCCCTGCAAGGAGATAATGGTCAATACTTGAGTCGAATCAGAAGAGGTGGAATTGACCCAATTGAAGTTGCTAAACCAAAACTTGATCCTCCTTTTACTAGCTTTGATCTGGTCAAACTGCCAGACGGAAAAGTAGCTTTGAAAGCAGATAACGGTCAATACTTGAGTCGAATCAGAAGAGGTGCAATTAACTCGATTGAAGCTGCTAAACCAAACCTTGATCCTCCTTTTACTAGCTTTGATCTGGTCAACCTGCCAAACGGCAAAGTGGCTTTGAAAGCAGATAATGGTCAATACTTGAGTCGAATCAGAAGAGGTGCAATTGACCCAGTTGAAGCTGCTAAAACTGATATTGACGTTTTTTCTCAATTCACACTAGTTCCCTAATGTTATAACTGGGCTGGATTTTTGTTTAAGTGCGATCGCTGATCCCGTAGGGTGAGTTAATGCAATGTAACGCACCTTATGTATGTTTATTTACTGATTTTCGGTGGGTTACGCTATCGCTAACCCACCCTACGTTTTTGTCCGTGGTTGATAGCCTTTCCCTTGTTTCCTCACAAATCAATCAACCTAATTCTGTATAAACTGGGTTTTATTACTATAATTTATTTTTCTAAATCTTTAATTGCCTTTTGAACCTCACTTAAGTAAGTGCGATAGTGAAGCGCTGCTGCAAGCAGATCGATCCTCATCTTAAATATATGAAATCAAAGGTGGGATTTGTTCTAACGAAACTAAACCATTCTCTTCAAAATCAATCTCCAGATGATATCCTGCCATCAAAGCCGTTCCCAATAAAGGTTTAAAACCAGATGCTAAAATAGGAACTACTTTTTCTTGATTGTCCCAAACAATGGTTGCTAAATGTATAGATAACAAAGTCTCCCTACCATCGGCTAATCTAGCAAGCGTAGTGGAATATAACGGCAGATTCATCGCGCTGACAGCTTGTGGTGGTAATGTAAGATGGTCGTTGAATCCAGTATCAATAATAAAATTAATAGAAAAATTTGGTTGTGTCGGTAAACGGAAAATTACTGGCACAATCGCTTTGCTATCCATCAATCTCCCGTAAATCATTTGACAGTACGCTCAATCGCTCCCCCAAAGCTGACAGCAACATCATAACCAATCCGCATCGTAAATAATCTGGCATTTGGTTTCTTTTGCTTTAACTTTAATGCAGTTTCTACGCCAGTTTTATCAATTCCGTATTCACCGGTTTCCGCATCAATTACAATCATTTTGCCAATGTGATCATCACATTCCACTTGTTGACGAATGCCATTTTCGTAAAATTGTTTAGCCCTTTCGGCAACTTCTTCTAGGGTCCAAAAAATAGCCTGCATGATCATTACACCTCCTTTATGCTGTTTAATTATTCTAGCTGAATTTTAACCTGTATAGTGATAGTGCGATAGCGAAGCGCTCCGCAGGAATGGCTGATCCTGTAGGGTGCGTTAAGGGAGAGTAACGCACCTTTTTCATCCCCTGTCTAAAGCACGTAAGGCTACGCAATGCTTACTCAGGGGCTTTCAAACTTCCCAGTCTTTCTTGTAATTTTGCGCCTCTATGCAAAGTTATAATGTGATTGACGTTAACGGAGTGTAACGCACCTTATATATGATTATGATGAGTTTTTTAGTCGGAAGTTTATTCAAAGAATAATTGGCGAATATGACCTAAAATTACTAATTTTTAACCCAGACCAAGAGGAGATTGTGATGCTGAATAAACCGAAAACCTAGATATATTAAGAGTTTCCGGGGTAAAAAAGTGAATTAGGTGCAAGGAATAAGCATTGAAACCATTAAAAACCTATCACTTTCTAGAATTTGAGACTATTCTTATATCTTTCTAATTCTTCCTCCTGACTCCTGACTCCTGACTCCTGACTCCTAACCCTCACAGATAACTTTTTCAGCAAACCCTAGTTAAAGCCTATCCATCAAAACCGTTCCCAATAAAGGTTTAAAACCAGATGCTAAAATAGGAACTTTCTTTTCCCTCCTTCCCATACTATCAATTTCTTCAATCAAATTCTCAATATCTAATTGCTGTAATTTTCTTTCTCTCAAAAGTGTAAGTGTAGTATGCTGTAGGGTGCGTTAGTGCTGCGGGAATTTCGAGACAATTTTGGAGAAGCTGAAAAGGTAAGAGGGGTAAGGTTTATGGCGATTTGTGGTGGTTTTTTTAGGGGGGGAAATTTGTTTGTAACTTGAAAAATTCACAAATGGGGGGAGTAAAACGTCTAAGAGGGTGTTTGAAAAGTTTTGAGGAGTCAAAATTTATGCCAATTGCCTGAGCATGATACGGATCATAGCTAGATAGATAAAAGTCTCTGATGTTTCAGGTAGTAACTCGTAGTCTCTGACTAATCGACGACAACCCATCAG
>NZ_JAQMSE010000012.1:0-24139 GCF_028330045.1 Aphanizomenon sp. CS-733/32 | reverse complement strand
GAAAGCATGTGATGACGGGTTGCCCTGCCCCAATGACGTTTCCATTAATTCCGATTTGAAGTAATCGGGAAAGACGCCAATGCCACCTCGCGAGGTGGGGATTCAACCGTTTCCATTAATTCCGATTTGAAGTAATCGGGAAAGTCTTTTAAACGCCTTCAGCAATATGTTAGACATAACGTTTCCATTAATTCCGATTTGAAGTAATCGGGAAAGTTTCTTGAATCAACTAAATTCTAGTCAACCTGATTGTAAGTTTCCATTAATTCCGATTTGAAGTAATCGGGAAAGTCAAGAGAACGCAGGGCTTTATTTCCTTTTAAATCCAGTTTCCATTAATTCCGATTTGAAGTAATCGGGAAAGAACACCGGTGGAAACGTGTATGAAACCAGTAATATTCCGTTTCCATTAATTCCGATTTGAAGTAATCGGGAAAGCATCACTCACCCTCGGGGTGATGCTGATGTTCCATCTTATCAAGTTTCCATTAATTCCGATTTGAAGTAATCGGGAAAGTTGATGCGGAGTGGGTTGTATCAAACTGTCCACACGTTTCCATTAATTCCGATTTGAAGTAATCGGGAAAGGTAGGCGGCTTTGACATTGAAATCGACAACCCCGGTTTCCATTAATTCCGATTTGAAGTAATCGGGAAAGCCTTCATTTTGCTACGCTTCTGGCATATCCCTAGAGAGTTTCCATTAATTCCGATTTGAAGTAATCGGGAAAGAGCTGTTATTGTTTTTGGTTTTTCCGCAGCTCCTGCTGTTTCCATTAATTCCGATTTGAAGTAATCGGGAAAGTTTAGAAAATTATTTAGTCCAAGGAGGACTTTATCATGGTTTCCATTAATTCCGATTTGAAGTAATCGGGAAAGAATAGAGGCAGGGGCCGTAGCAGCAGAAACAACACCGTTTCCATTAATTCCGATTTGAAGTAATCGGGAAAGGGCGGACGCAAACTCCAATTCCACCTCCCGAGTTTCCATTAATTCCGATTTGAAGTAATCGGGAAAGACCGCAAATAGCAACGGAACCCGAGTGCCATCTACCCCGTTTCCATTAATTCCGATTTGAAGTAATCGGGAAAGGATGGAGCTGAAAAATCCATCGAGATCATCCGGGAACGTTTCCATTAATTCCGATTTGAAGTAATCGGGAAAGGCGAACCCAGCACAAGCTGAAGTCTGTGACGACCTGTTAGTTTCCATTAATTCCGATTTGAAGTAATCGGGAAAGATTCCTGAATTAGCTAAGTTTGTTGTTGGTATCTCTGGTGTTTCCATTAATTCCGATTTGAAGTAATCGGGAAAGGACGCTACCACGAACACAACCAGCTCTCGTACTCCATCTAGTTTCCATTAATTCCGATTTGAAGTAATCGGGAAAGTGGAGTTGGCGTCGCAGGTTTCGGTGTCAACATAAATGTTTCCATTAATTCCGATTTGAAGTAATCGGGAAAGCTACAACCAAGAGGTTCGCCCTACAGCAACCTCTGACGTTTCCATTAATTCCGATTTGAAGTAATCGGGAAAGGGAAAAAAGATAAACGAAACTGACGTTATAACTAATAGGGTTTCCATTAATTCCGATTTGAAGTAATCGGGAAAGTTTCCCCCGCCCCCGTCGGTGGTGGGGGGTAGCCCGTGTTTCCATTAATTCCGATTTGAAGTAATCGGGAAAGCGGATGCCCAGTCAAATTCCAGCTCCAAGCTAGAGTGTTTCCATTAATTCCGATTTGAAGTAATCGGGAAAGATTATCTTGAAAAAAAGAAAATATGTGCAAAAGACCGTTTCCATTAATTCCGATTTGAAGTAATCGGGAAAGTGGTCTGCTTCTGCGGCCCCTTTGGGGCAGGTAAAACAACGGTTTCCATTAATTCCGATTTGAAGTAATCGGGAAAGAGTGCCGATTACTCTGGCTATCTTGTCAAGACCCCTGGTTTCCATTAATTCCGATTTGAAGTAATCGGGAAAGGGATACTCCCTGCGGTCCTGCCGCGTAGGCGGCTTGTTTCCATTAATTCCGATTTGAAGTAATCGGGAAAGACCTGCAAAGTCAATGGATTTTTTACCCCGACGATCCAGTCGTTTCCATTAATTCCGATTTGAAGTAATCGGGAAAGAGGGTTTAAACTTAAACATTCCTAGCGTTGAGAAAGGTTTCCATTAATTCCGATTTGAAGTAATCGGGAAAGTTGCAGCAAACTAATCAGTACGAGGTCCGCCCCTCTGCGAGTTTCCATTAATTCCGATTTGAAGTAATCGGGAAAGGGTGATTCTAAGTCTGACGCAAGCGCAAATCCCACCCAGTTTCCATTAATTCCGATTTGAAGTAATCGGGAAAGTTAGTGAAGGCTGCGACCCTCAATGCGGAAAGCAAAAGTTTCCATTAATTCCGATTTGAAGTAATCGGGAAAGGCGGAAGGTTGCGGTGATTTGCTACCCTGCCCCACAGAGTTTCCATTAATTCCGATTTGAAGTAATCGGGAAAGCGAGCGTGATGCTGTTTTCTATCTGATTAAAAAACGTTTCCATTAATTCCGATTTGAAGTAATCGGGAAAGCGGTGCCATTATCTCGCCAGACAACGCGCGTGATGATAGTTTCCATTAATTCCGATTTGAAGTAATCGGGAAAGGTGGTTGTCGTACTCCGCCAAGGCGGGGTTATTGTGTTTCCATTAATTCCGATTTGAAGTAATCGGGAAAGGAGAAACAAAAATTGGGCATCCTGAGCCGGAGTTTCTGATTGTTTCCATTAATTCCGATTTGAAGTAATCGGGAAAGGTACGCAGAAAGCAACCCGGTAACCACCGGTACGCACAGTTTCCATTAATTCCGATTTGAAGTAATCGGGAAAGATTGATGTTGTATCAGAGATAGTTTTGTGTGCACAAAACTATGTTTCCATTAATTCCGATTTGAAGTAATCGGGAAAGGAGGGCTGCGACCCTCAATGCGGAAAGCAAAACCTCAGTATGTTTCCATTAATTCCGATTTGAAGTAATCGGGAAAGCCTCTTAATGGCTAAGATCGCTACCGGAGATCTCCCCCGTTTCCATTAATTCCGATTTGAAGTAATCGGGAAAGAACCGCCACACCCTGCACAGACTGCGGAGGCGGCACAACAATCGTTTCCATTAATTCCGATTTGAAGTAATCGGGAAAGCCTGCTAACCAAAAAGCAGAGTTAACTTTGTATGGAAAGTTTCCATTAATTCCGATTTGAAGTAATCGGGAAAGACCTGTAGCTAACTTAGATGAGATTGCTGTTGAACGTTTCCATTAATTCCGATTTGAAGTAATCGGGAAAGTCGGTTATTTTGTTTAGTTTTTAGTCCCAGGAGGAGTTTCCATTAATTCCGATTTGAAGTAATCGGGAAAGTATTTGAGGACTTTATCATGTCTAAGAAGAATTTTATGTTTCCATTAATTCCGATTTGAAGTAATCGGGAAAGGGGCACCGCTGCCCGGATCGCTGAAAACCACGAGTTTCCATTAATTCCGATTTGAAGTAATCGGGAAAGTTATCAAACTGCTTCTGCGGGTGCGCTCACCCCAGAGCGTTTCCATTAATTCCGATTTGAAGTAATCGGGAAAGTTCTAGTTCCAAGGTGGAATCAAAAAACAATAGCTACAAGTTTCCATTAATTCCGATTTGAAGTAATCGGGAAAGTAAGATGCGGGGGGTTCCAGTCCCGAGACGGGCAGGAAAGTTTCCATTAATTCCGATTTGAAGTAATCGGGAAAGTGCGGTACGGGCGTGGATCCAGGCGAATCGGCATCGTTTCCATTAATTCCGATTTGAAGTAATCGGGAAAGGAAAATGCCTATAGACGTCTTTACTTCCCTCCAGAGTTTCCATTAATTCCGATTTGAAGTAATCGGGAAAGAATCTGCCAAGATTTTACGGAGAACAATCAAGAAGTTACCGTTTCCATTAATTCCGATTTGAAGTAATCGGGAAAGAACATATCAGTAGAAATGAGGTTCAATAAGAGAACACGGTTTCCATTAATTCCGATTTGAAGTAATCGGGAAAGGGTGACAGGTTTCTGTTTTTCCGTTTAAGGTTCTTTGGTTTCCATTAATTCCGATTTGAAGTAATCGGGAAAGGGGTGATCGCACCCATTTAATCCCGGAAGAATGGGAAGCGTTTCCATTAATTCCGATTTGAAGTAATCGGGAAAGAGTTCGTCTAGCAGCCCTGACCCAGTAAGGGTTTCAGACCGCAAATCGACACACCTCTAAAAAAGATTGTACACCCAGCCGAAAAATTAATCAAACACATACCTCAAACCCTTACACAGCAAGCCATCGACACACCTCAACGAAAGAATAGGGGTTTCGGCGATTTGCTGAGGTGTGTAGATAGTCATGATACAAAACCTCCTAAAAAAGCCTCAAACCTAGATGACATAATAGTTTGGGGGTGGTTGGGGTGCTTCACCACCGATTATTAACACCCTCTCAACAGCTTCTTGGGATATCCAATAAAACCGCACACTATCCTCCGCCGGTTTAACTAACTTTCTCACATTTATATAAAGTTGTCGCATTTCCTCCAAACTCAAAAAACACTCAAACACAGAAAACTGAACTCTTCGCCCATAACCTTCTAGAAAATTGGATAACTTCGTGCGCCTTTTATCATCAGGAATATCATACACAACAACGACTAGCATTTAGCTCAATAGAAAGTATGAATTAATAAAACCATAACTTAGTTTACAGGTAATAAAGCGGTATGCACTTGAATGAGATACAGTCATAAGCCCCCTCCTTGGTTGCGGGAGGGGGTTGGGGGTGGGGTTCTTGTATTTCACTCAACCAATAACCGCCATATAATACTATTTAACAAACAATATTGAAATTTTTGTTTTTAAGTTCCGTTATAGGGTTTAGCAATGCTAAACCCCTACAGTATTTTTCTGGAAAATCAGCGATTTTTAATTAATTTTAACACAAATTATGCAGGTCTTAAAAACGCTGTATATGGAATGCCTGATAATAAACAGCGTTTATATCTTCTGACTTGTAATTGAATTGCATGACGGTATGTAACCTGAGATTGTAAATCAGGATGGGATGTTTCCTCATTCATTCTAGCTTCAAATTTTTGCAGAAAAATCCGCCGTGCTGATTGATTGAGATATACTCCTCCTGTACTATCTAAAATGTCAAAACCTTGGGTTTTAAACACAGAATTGTTAATAATTTTTAAAACCAAACTATCAACGATAACAGACCGAAATTCCTCCATTAAATCAAAAGCCAAATAGGATTTTTGTCTTTCTCCATAGTGAAAATTACCGATATATGGCGAAAGTCCTTCAGCCACAATAAAACTCATGACATTATTCAATAACAGCGTATAACCAAAACTTAAGAGAGAATTGATCGGGTCTGTAGGTGGTTGACGATTGCGGAGAGAAAATTGAAAATTGGGGTTAGTAATTAACTGTCCAAAAGCAGGAAAATATCTTGCGGCTGTAATGCCTTCATAACCGCGTAAAGAATCTAAATTATCAACTAATTCTAAAGATTCAATATCTTTGCTGATGCCATATATTGCCTGATCTACTGCTGCTATTTTGCGCTTGCGATTAAAGCGCATTAATAGCTGTTTAGAGTTAGTTAATTTTCCATAAACGATTGCCCTTGATACTTGAAATTGAAAATAATTATCATCGCGTCGCCGCATTTGGGTGAGATGATTGTCTATATTTGTAGATTCTTCACTGGCTAAATGTCCGTGATATTGACCCAATTGATTGAGAAACAGTACACCAATTTTTTCTTTTAAACAAGCATTAATTACTGGTGTAGAAAGTTGGATATTGCCAAAAATCATGATTTGTTCGACCTCACGAATTGGTATTTCCAGTTTTGGTTTTTCGCTGACATGAATAATAAACCGGAGGTGGTCTTTATAGATACTTGTTCCTTGTTCGAGCAGATAAATTGCAGCCATTTCCTGATTCCAAATATTCTTTTGTAAAGGACTATTTTTATCATCACCATCATCAGAGATAATTTCCCTGTCTGTAGTGATATCTGTCTCCCCTAAATAAGGTTGATGGAGAAATGCAACTTGATGTTGTTGTTCTTGTTCTAAAATTTCTAGTTCTTGGTTTGTTTCTATATCTAACTGCAACCCCTCAATTTGCGGTGCTAATTGGCGCGGAGGAGTTTTTTTTTACGTTGCTTTGATTGTGCTTGAGAAACTGAGTTATTTGTAGATTTGGTGCGGTTGGTATCAATGGGAAAAATCGCATTATCTATAAATCCATGACCGAGAAAACAGAATCCATGCTCAAAATTAGTAATTCTAGTTTTTTCAGGATGTATCTCTAAACCCATCCCAGCTAATAAATTGATAATTTCTGCTTTAGCTGCCAAAATTTCTGCTTCGGTACGCGCTAAAACCACAAAATCATCAGCATAACGCACAAGTTGTAAATTACTGTCCGTGATCATTTCATCAAACTCGTGCAGGTAAATATTAGCTAAAATTGGTGAAATGACTGCACCTTGAGGAATACCTTTTTGAGATAAAATTAAACCCGCATCGGTTTGTACACCCACCGATACCCAAGATTTAATCAAACATAAAATACCCGGATGATCGAGATGTAGTCTAATTTGTTGTAATAAGCGGGAATGTTCGATATTATCGAAAAATTTGACGATATCAGCATCGAATACCCAAACATAACCTTCATCGCGCAAATCGGCGATTTTTTCCACTGCATTCAAATAGGATAAATTGGGACGATAGGCAAAACTCGCACTCGAAAATTTTACCTCCAAGACGGGATAAAATACATTTAATAACGCTTGTTGAACAATGCGATCGCGTACTGTTGGTATTTTTAATTCTCGTACATTACCATTACGTTTGGGTATGACAACTTGTTTGCAAGGTAGAGGTTTATAGCTACCATTGGCAACTGTATTGCGTAATTCATAGATATTCAATGCTTGATTGCGAGCAAAATCATCAATTGTTTCTCTATCAATACCCGCACAGCCGCGTTTTTCTGCAACTTTTTCCCAAGCGCGTTGAAAATTGTGCAAAGCCAGAAATTCACTGATTATTCTTTCCATAAAACCAATTGGATTTGGAATTTTTGATTGATAAAATCCAGATTTTAGTTTAGTTTCTGCTTGGAAACGCGGGTTTCCATAGGGATGATAAGTTACAGCATCGAGAATTACCTGGCTGTAATTTATCTGAAAGGAGTCAAGGGATGAGATTTAAAAATGCTGGCGGTAATTTAGCCGTAATTGCGATTATGTCGCTATTTTGTTTGGCAGTTTTGATTTATGGTTTGTGTGCGAGTTATTACGGTTTACTGTTATTTCAAAAGGGGGCATTAAATTTTGTTCTGGGGTTGTTTTTCTTGATTTGTATTGGGTTCCCTAGTCTTTATTGGGTTGTCACTACAAGTTACCGATACTTTTCCGCAGTTCCTACTTACATCAATCAAAGAAAGATTCGGGTGATTAATCCCTTTTTAGTAGATGAAAAAGGGCTGTATTCAGACACAGAAAGATGGTTATGTAACACAGTTAGAGATATTGCGATCGCTGAAAATATCCCCAAAACTCCTGTCGTGGGAATTGAATTGTGTGATGATAATCCCAATGCTTATGCAGTTGGTGCTACTCGTTCCTATTCAATGGTAGTGGCAACTACAGGTTTAATTCAAAATTTAACTCAGGAAGAAATAGCTGCGGTTATGGCTCATGAAATCGGTCATATTGCTAACCTAGATACAATGGCAAAAACCTTACTTTCTGCAACTTGGGGTGGGGTAATGATGACTCTTTTTACACCCATGCTGTTGGTTGTTTGGTATCTAGGTAGATTTGCAGCTTTATTAATGTTAATTGCCGGTTTAATCTACGGTTTGTTAGGAAATTGGCAACACGCAACCGGCTTTTTTATTGGTGTTGTAATTTGGCTGGTATTAATGTTATTACCATCAATAACCCAACTTTTAGTAACATTACTGACCTTTTGGCACAGTCGTTGGCGAGAATATCATGCCGATGCTGTGGCTGCAAGACTCACCAGTGTTGACGCAATTGTATCAGCGCTCGCAACCTTGGATAAACTTCCCTTCCAACCACCAAAAAAGAACCGTCAAGAGATGTCAACTTTATGGATACGAGTGGAAATGAAAGAAGAAACCGGGGTTTTTCATTGGTTAAAATATACCCATCCACCAATTCATAAACGAATTGAAGCCTTAAGACGAGGATTTTATATTAAAACATAGGGGTACGAGAGGCGAGATCCCCGACTTCTTTAAAAAATCGGGGATCTGAGATTCCGTGTTTTTTCGCAACTCAATTAGGATTGCCATAGCATTCGTAAAATGTATAGGCTTGGCGAATATTATTGGCAATATGTTTTCGTAATTCCATCGGTAATAACACCTCAACATTAGCACCCCAAGCAAGCAAACGCATAATGATATTATTATCATTGGCGCGATAGATGACACTGTAATAAGCATCATCAGGATATTTTTTTATAATACTATTTAATAATTTTTCTTCCTGGGGATTACTTGTATAGTGATGAATTATTTGTGCTAGTTTGGCAGGTGATTTTATACAAGTAAAGGTGTTATGACGAAAGGTATTTTGGATGTAGCGTTGGTGATAATCATAGTTAAATCTCAGCAACATTAAGCGCGGAGGTTTATTTATTTCAAATCCCCAAGCAGTGCTGATTTCTTTTTCTACATCATCTGGTTCTGGTAGTTGATTATTGAGATATTTATCTAATAGTTGTGGGGGAATAGTTTGATTTGACCAATCCACCAATGTGAATGATTTAATCCGTTCCAAACGATAAATGTACCAATTTACATCACCTTGAGGATTTAACCCATAACCACAAAGATATTTTGCCCTTTGTAGGTAATAAATACACACCGGATAAACCAGACATTTTTGATCACCATAATGAGCGCTACCATAGTTTAAAAATATTGGTTTAATTTCCCGACTTTGCCAATTTTCTTGTAATTGCTCTTGTAAATTATCAGTATTAAGCTGGTTATCTTCAGATAAAATATAATCTACGTGCAGAAATATCCGCCGAGTTCCGTAAACTTCCTCAGAAATTTTATCGGCAATTGGTGCTAATTTGGGGTCGAGAAAACTCAACATATCCAAAGCTTGGGCTAAATCTGCCATTTCAGTAGGATTCAATTCGGGAAAAACTCCACTCGAATCTATTGGCTTTTTAGCAACTTTGGTACACAACCAATCGGGTAATTTATCTACTCGATAGATAATATTTTGTTTTTGAAATAGGGATGTTTCACATTTTAGACATCCTTTGGTGATCAAAGCATTGATATCCGCCTGTAGACTTTTTCTCACCTTAGCAAATAGCCGATGGCGAATTACTTTAGTAGCTGTTTGTGGCGATATATAAATATATTTTTGTAAGTCTTCTAGCCACTCATCAATATTAATATTATAAAATCGTAACCAATCAACAGTCGTTTTGTAACAGGGACAAAGGAGATGATGGGGTTTAAATATTTCGTCGTTTTTCTCTAACAAACGGCCAAGGGGATGTCCCGAGTTAAATGATGCTTGCAGAGACAACATATCTTGATCAAAAAAGTATTCAGTCCATTGATTGAAGGTTATACCACTATAGCGATCGCACTGGCAATTTTGGCTTGCTTCTCCATAAAACCAGTTGATTAAAACCCAGCGTCGCATTGCTGTAATTAGGTTTTGGCTCTGATTAAGCGAACCATCCACTAATCGCTGGAGGATGAAGAAGTGGGGAAATAATTCAGGTAGATGCATTGCGAATTCCCTCTGTTGTGCGTGCAATCGGACAAAATGGGTTTATTCTTATTTGTTTTTATTATTGTTGGGGAAGAGTAGGAAATCGTCTGTTTGTGATGCGATTGACGAATTTTATTAATCCAATTATGCTCCTCCACATGGTTAGTGGAGACCATTTCAATCACTACAGCAGGGATAGAGTTAATGTACTACGTAGCGAAAGTAGATTTCCCACTACCAGGGACACCGATTAGGGTGTGACAGATGGAAGGGGTGGACATTTTTTTCAATACTCAATAAGTCTTATTGAGTATTGTCTGCATTTAATAAAGCTGAAAGTCTAGTGTTTTCAAGCGAATCACGAATTTATTACCACATTGCCCCAGTAAATTTCGTCATTCGCATGAACAGTGGCTTACATCCAGTTTTTTACTGATAAGATAAAACCACAACGTAAATCTGCTCACCTTTACATAGTCACAAATATAGACAATTTTCTTAATATATTGTTGACTTTGTAAATAAATCAGCATTTCTGACCCTTTAATTTAGCGATTAACACGAAATCTACAGTTAGATAACAAGTAATTGTTACAAAGTATTTTCATGGTTAAAAAGTTAAATAAAAAGCGTGTATTGTTAAAATCAAGCGTATAAAGGAGATACAGCTACATGAATGAATACACGGCTGTTACTTTTGCCCCAGTTCAAGGGTTTATCGAGAAATCGCGTAAACTTCGAGACTTATATGGTGCATCTCTGATTCTCTCTTATCTGAGTCAGCAGCTAGTTTTGTATGTTGAAAACACTGAAGGATTAACATTAATTTCTCCAGCAATACCTAATTTACAAAAAGGAATGCCTAACCGCATTTTGATTAAAGGGGATGTTAGCAAAGACAAAGTAGAAGAAATTTTACTTTCTGGATGGAAGGACATATTAAAAGTTTGTCGAACTTGGACAGAGAATAAATTACCTGAATATCAATATCACTGGAACCGGGAATGGACACTTTGGGGAGTCCACACTTGGGAAATATTTCAAGGAAGTGGCCACAGTATCCAAGCAGCAATGGATGATTTAGAAACCCGTAAATTATGCCGTGATTGGAGTGCTGTAAATTGGATTGGTGAGAGTTCTAGCTTGACGGGTACTGATGGAATTGCATTTCCGGGTTTGGGTGCAGTAAACCGAAATCCTAAAACCTTAAATTATGGTTTAGAAGATGATAAAATCAAGGAATTTTATACAAAATTAGCGCGAAAATTAGATAATTGTCCAGATTATCAAGAACCAGAAGGTAAATTTATTGCACCTAATGAAAAATTGAGTATTCCTGAATTAGTAAAAAGGCTAGTTACCTTACCAGAAATAGCCAACTTAATCAGTAAAGACAAATCAAAAGATGAAAAGTTAGAACAACTCAAAGGTTTTCAAGAAATTGATAGAAAACCAGATCCTAGTAAGAATATACCTGGACAATGGACAGGTTGGTTTATGGGAGATGGTGATAAAGTTGGAGATCATTTAAAAGATTTAGCTAAAAAAGACAATGGTAATGATAAAATTCACCAATTTAGTGATGCAATCAGAAAATGGGGTGAAGAATTTTATGATAGTTTTCCAAAGAAATTAGGCAGTATAGCTAATGCTATTACTATAGAAGATCCACAAAAAAATAATGTATTTCCTGAAAAATTAGGAAGAATAGTTTATGCAGGAGGAGATGATTTTCTTGGCATAATTTATAATCCAGATTTTTCCAAAAAACCTCATCAAAAAATATCAGGTTTTGTTGCTTATGAATGGTTACTAACTTTAAAAAAGAAATGGGAGGAACATAAACAGGATATTACTGTTAGTGTCGGTTTTGTTTGGGTTGGAGGTAGTGTACCCCAACGAGACGTTTTACAACATTGTCGAGAAGCGGAGAAAGTAGCCAAATCTTTAGGACGAGATAGAGTTACTATTCGGGTGGTTTTTAATAGTGGTCAATATGTGCAGTGGACTTGTCCCTGGGATTATTTGGATATTTTAATCAAGTATCAAGATAGGGAAAAACAGTCAAATTGGAGTCACATTTATCAAGACTTAGCACATTTAGAATCCCGTCGAGTATTTGATATTGAAAATGCCGATGAAGCACGTATTGTTAAACAAACAGCTTTGCAATTTTTTGAGCTTTACTTTCCCGGTGAAGGTCAGAAGTTAATCACCGATATAAAGGATGGAAAAAATATAAATGATAAAAAGAATGAACTAGCAAAAAAACTAGCTGGTTTTAGTGATGATAGCGATGAAATTGATCGCTCAAAATCTATCGTAAATTGGATTACAGATTTAGTTAAAGTAGGTTGGCATTTATGTTCAAATACCTAATTAGCATTGACCCTTTAGGGTTGATGTATGGAAGTGCTGGGGCGTTTTTATCACCAGAGAATTTAGTCGGTCGTTCTGGTGCTAAATTTCCCCCCGATGCTGCTACATTAGCAGGTTTAATGTTTAGTATTAACAAGATCAATAAAGAATATTCTCAAGAAATATTGAGAGATAATCTTTATGTCACCGGTCCATTTTGGGCAAAATTAAATAACAAACAAAATTTTTTCGTTCCCATACCTTGGCATAAAATTATAGCCAAAAAAGGTACGAGAGAATGGGAAATCAAAAACAATGAATGGTACTTAGATAAAAATCTAGAAAAGTTAGAACCTGATTATCGTTGGCAAACTATTACATCTTGGGAAACAGCAGCACAAGAACTGAATAAACCCAAGAATAAACCTGATAAAATTGCTGATAATCCTTGGAAATTCGTTTCTTTTCTTCATCCCAAAATTCAAACAACTCAACGATGTACAGAAGATGCTAATGGACTATTTTTAGAAAACTCTGTACAAATTCCCGATGATGTTTGTTTAGTTTATTTATCAAACTATCCCATTGAAAATGGTTGGTATAAGTTTGGAGGTGAAAATCATATTGTCGAAATATCCTGTGACAAACTTAACTTAAGAATCATAGATATTTTAAATCAAAAAATTGGCAAATCTTTCGCTTTAATTACACCAGGGATTTGGGGTTCTAATCGAATATCTCACCGTCAACCTCACCATAATAATTTTCCTGAAACTATGCAGATGTTAACTGATAAACCAGTTCCCTATCGTTATCGTTCCCAAGGAACATTAGGAAGAGGACGTTACGCTGTTCCTGCGGGTAGTGTTTACGTTCTCAAAGAACCCATTAATAAACCTTGGTGGGAATGGGACGAAACATGGTTTCCCAAAGAAGGTTACAGTCTCAAAAAAGTCGGTTGTGGTTTGTGTTTACCAGTAGAAATTCAAGGAGTTAACTAAAATGTACAAAAAAGCCTACGGCATTATTGAAACCTTAGCACCACTTCATGTAGGTGCAACAGCAGGAGAAGAAAGCGGTAATTTAAACTTAATTTTCCGCGACCAATTTACCCAAACTGGGATTATTCCTGGTAGTTCCATTCGTGGTCGTTTGCGTTCAGAAACGCGTAATTCTCAAGGAGAAGATGACGCAAATTATTGGTATGGTAACGGTGCAGATGATGACAAAAATAACGAATCAATTGTTAAATTTGAGTATGCTTCTATTATTTGGATTCCCGTTTTTTGTCCCGGTCAACCGATAGTCTGGGTAAGCTGTCCCCGTTTATTGCAACGTTATAAAAGAATTGCTGGTGATAGTGTTCAAGTTCAAGTAGATGGTAAACCTAAATTTCTCAAAGACATCCAAATTCCTGATCCTTATACAGGTTCAACTAATCTTGTAGCTAAACAAGCAACAGGAGGTAAAAAAACCATCTTTTTTAATTTAGGTTTTTTAGAAATTAGCAAAACTAAAGACTTATCACCTTGGTTTCCTGACCTCAAAGAACAACCAGCAGTAATAGTAGATAATGCTGATATTGGGATGATTCATGATATGGCTTTATATCGTCAAAGTCGTGTGCGATTAAAACCAGATCAAAAAGTAGTTGATGGTGGTGGTTTTTTTAATACCGAAGCATTACCTGAAGGAACTATTTTAGTATTTCCTATTGCTATCAGAGAAGATAAATCTGAACAAGCCACTGATCAAAAATGGCAACCTTGCAAAACTGGAAACACAACAGATATTTATCTTGGTGGTTTAGAATCTATCGGCTTAGGTCACTGTGAATTAACCTTTAAAGGAGTATAAAAAAATGACTTGGAAATCCTATAATTTAGACCAAAAAGCACAAAAATTAGTCCTCATGTATCGGGATAAAAAGGGTGTAATTGGTCAATCTCATAAAATGCGAACTACTGTACCTTATGGTTTAGAACGTTTTTGGGGTGAACATTTACGACTGCTATCTAAAGAACCCGAAAAAGGTAAATATTGGCGTGAGACTTGGAAAACTTTTGTCGAAATTATGAAACAAGCAGGAATTAAACTTCCTGATGATCAAGTTGATGGAAGTAATACCCGACAAGTACAAGATTATGCAGCAAGATTATGGGAATTAGACATTGAAGATCAACGCATTTGTTTAGCGATTTTGACTCAATTTTGTGACAGTTTAGTTTGGTGGACTCAACGTTATAAAAAAGCAGGTGATAGCGATGCCGAATAGTAATGAAGTACCTTTAATGTTTCAAGCCCAAATTAGCGGCAGAGGACAAATTCAATACATTCAACAACCAGAACAGTCTAAAAGATGGGTTGATGAATGGAAGGAAGCAACAGATCAAAATTCACCCCAATTTAGTCATGAAGTAAAAACGAAAGAATATAAAATTACTTGGCGTTTTCTTTCTAATAGTGGTCAAGATGATGATTTTATCCGTCCTGTAATTGCTGCTAATGGATTTCCCTATTATCCTGGTGCAAGTATGAAGGGGGCATTTTTAAGACATTGTACCCGCGAACAAAAAATCAGATATTGTGGCTGTGAAATTAATAATGAAACACAACCAGGTATTTTGCGTTTTCATGGTGCATTTCCCAAAGATCATAGTTGGAAAGAGAAACCCTTAATAGATGTGGTTCATCCTCAACAAGATTGGCAAATTAAAAATAGTAATTCTCATGCTGCATTTTTGCAAATATCCCTTTATCAACCGACTTTAGTTTTTGGTATTTCTAGCACTATTGAACTAGATGATAGTGAGTGGGAAACTATTTGGAGTATTTGGGATAAAGCTATAGAAAGAGGTATTGGTTCTAGGGTAAGTGCTGGTTATGGTCAACCTATTAAACACTCAGAAACTAAACTCATTACAGTTAATTTGCAAGGACAAGGATTAGCATCACAATTAATAAATAAAAGTGGTGAATTTCGCCCTAATATGTTTAAGGCTGCCTTACGTGGTCATACATTGCGGTTATTTAGTGCTGTCACTGATGAAAATACAGCAGAAGAATTAACAAAGGAACTTTGGGGAGGGTTTGCAGGTGCTAAAGGTGCAATAGTTGGAGATTTGGGTATTGCGTTTAATGCTATTGACTTAGAACTAAATGAATTTACATACAGAAGAACTGTAAAAATGCCAATTTATGATTTACAAAAAGGCGTTTTATCTATTCTTTGTATGAAAAATTTTACAGAGGAATATAAGGATAAATTGAAAAAATTAGTGGTGCAAATTCTGAAGTTTTCCATGCTAATTGGTGGTTTTGGTAAATCATCCCGCAGGGTAGATCATAGGCTATTTTTACCAGACTATTTAGAACCTGGAAATAAACCCATGATTGGATGTCATTGGCAATTTATTGATAAGTCCAATGTCTATTATTTTCCCGTTGGTAAGATTGAAAATGTTACTAAGATTATTGATAGTGTGAAAACATCTGTGAATAATTGGTTAATATTTAAAGGGAAAACACCAACAGATAAAATTAGTTCATGGCGTGAATCTTTTCATTCACAAAAAGTACAAGTTTGGGGACGTATAGCAGAAGATGAATATGATAGTGTAGCCATAGATTGGTTTCATGGTAATTATCATGAAAATCAATCAATTAAAGGTTCTCAATTAACTGGAGGAATGGGAAATATTGGTAGAATTTACCATCGAATGTATCCACATCATATTAGAACATCGGAAGGAGAAATTAAACGTCGAGTTGGACAATATATTGAGTTATTAACTATCTTTCCTGATAGAAGTACAAACACACAAGAGTTTTTAGCCTTTTTACCTAAAAGTGGATTTACTAAAGTTTGGGGAGTGTAAAAAATGAGTATTTGGATTGTGACAACTGGTAATAGTGATGTTATCCTCAAGCATGATCAAACTTGGTCAATGTTATATGAACAAGCACTTGATAAATTGGAATGTTGGGAGTTTGCATCTGCTAATAAAATTGATATTTATGATCAAGATGCTGGATATACATTACCAGCAAGGGTATTAGGGATAGTATATCAAAATCAATTAGATGATTATTTTGATGATTTATCTTTTCCCCTGCTTGATGGTTTTACAGAATATTTAAAATCTAAAAATGACGATGAAAATTTGAGTGTAGATAAGATTATTTTGATTTTAACTAATCAAGAAAATGTTTTTGATTCAGAAATTGAAGATGCTAAATGTCCTTATTGGCAAGATACCTGTACATTAAAACCAATTTTAGAAAAGTATTTTGAACAAAAGTTTCCTAAGTTTAAAGGAGAGATTGAATATTTGGAATTAAAACCTAATTCTCCCGATGAAGGTTTAGACAACTGGGATAAATGTTTAATATTAGTTAATAGGTTATTCCAGAGAAATATCACAAATATAAATAATAAGAAAGAGAAGAAAAAAGACGATAAACAAAATAAAGTTTTCGTCAGTCATCAAGCAGGTACTCCGGCTATTTCTTCAGCAGTTCAGTTTGCAAGTTTAGCAAAGTTTGAAAAACAAGTAGAGTTTTTAGTCAGCAATGAATATCAAAAAGAAAAGGTGATTCCTATTTCTAGCTCAAATTATTTAAAGGGACTAAAATTACAAGAAGCAAAAGAATTATTAGATAGATATGATTATGATGGTGTTGGTAAAATATTTACTGAACTTTGGAAAAATCAATCTTTAACTGAACAAGAAGAGAAAATAAAAGAACTATTAGCAATGGCTATTTACTGGAATAGTGCTAATTTTGATGATTTTGCAAAAGCTAGAAGTGCCATAAATGAAGATGCTAAAAAACGTACTCAAGAATGGTGGTGGACAAGTTATGAAGCTGGTTATTTAGCAGTTATAAGATTAAGGCAAGGTAACTATGTGGAAGCATTGTTTCATAGTTTCCGGGCTGTTGAGGGGTTATTAAGATATATGGATAAAAATAAATATGAACACAAAGGGATTCATGATTTAGTGGAAATAGTTTTATTGGATTGGAAATTGAGTGATGATATAAAAATGTTTAAGAATTTTGCATCTAGAGAAAGAAATAATCTGTTTCATAATTTGCGAGGATTAAAACAAGACGAAGTATTTCAATCATGGAATACTAAAAATTATAGTGACTGGCAAAATCGGGTTAGAGGTTGCTTAAATTTTGTCACTAAACAACAATTTGACTCATTAGAAAAAGCCAGCCTCATGTCATCCCTACATGAAGAACTGAAGGTGGAAATTAATAGTTATGAATAACAACAAGATCCCCGACTTCTTAAAGAAGTCAGGGATCTGACTCTAAAATGATGTCATCTATTGTACTTGACTAAAAATTACCGCAAAAGTCATACAGTACAAGACTTTTACCACTGAAATACTATATGCCGGCTGGATAAATGTCCATCTTTGCGCCGTAGGCAGAGAATTGTGGCAGGATGGAAAGAAGCCTGTGCAACATCACAGACTCGCAAGGGTGTTGTTTTGCATGAAACCCTGTCAAGAAGATTGTTAGTTTCGCACTGTCAACGAAAAATTTGGCGGAAGGGATATACTATCCTCTGAATGTTAGTGAATTGCAGAACAAGTTATACCGGTTGTCAGTTGCATGAAAACATCCAGTTATCATCAAACTGATCCACCTTGATGACTTTCCAGCCTGTTCCCCGTTCTCGGCCATATATACTCCCTACCTTGACTAGGAAATGAATCCAGAAAACTCAGAAACTTACATAAATCATCCAACTTGGGGTTTACTCTATAGGATCTGTATGGTTGATGAGAACCAGGATCTGTTTACCACACTCTACGCCCAACGCTTATTTTTTTTGGTGACAACTGAGCTTAAAGTCCTGAAATTTCAGCCAATTGGCCGGACTGAGGCTAGGATGATGCTGGAAAATCGCCTCCGGACTTTGCGCCGCAGTGGTAATTCTCAGGAGTACGAGCAACTTCAAGGTGTATTTCAGCGCACATTCCAATGAGTAGTTCAATTAGCGATCGCTTCGCTCACATACACGCCTCACTCCCATCTACAGTGAGGTTGGTTGCTGTTACGAAAAGAGTATCTACTGAATTAATGCGGGAAGCATACACCGCAGGAATTCGTGATTTTGCCGAAAGTCGCATCCAAGAAGCTGCCAGTAAACAAGCCGAATTGCAAGATCTAGGGGATATTACCTGGCACTTGATTGGACATCTCCAAACCAATAAGGCCAGAAAAGCCTTAGAACTATTTTCATGGATTCACTCCGTTGATAACTTGCCACTGGCACAACGCTTAAATACCCTAGCGGCAGAACTGGGAGTGAATCCAAAGGTATGCTTACAAGTCAAAATTCTCCCCGACGCAAATAAATCTGGTTGGATAGTTCCAGAATTATTGGCTGACTTGGCAGCGCTTAACCAATGTCAAAATCTACAAATTCAAGGTTTGATGACAATTCCCCCGCAAGGTTTGACGGATGCAGAAATTTTAACAGTATTTAATACCACGTATGAATTAGCACAAACCATCCAATCACAAAATTGGCCAAATATCACCATGCAGCAATTATCAATGGGTATGTCTGGTGATTACCAGTTGGCAGTGCAAGCAGGAGCAACGATGGTACGATTAGGTACAATTTTGTTTGGTCAACGAGCTTAGATGTGGCTGTAGTCATACTTCTAAACAGCATGATTAACAATCGTTTGCGAATTTATAGTAAAGTATTGATAATTGTCAAAAAATATAATACTCTCATAAGTAATTCTTAATTGCAAAGGTGGTTATACCCCCCTTTATTTTTAATAATCGTTAGGCTACAATTCTAACTCAATGTTACAGATTCGTTAATGTGCAGGCGTTAACATCAGTATCTGTTGATAATTGGGAATTTGTACTAAAGGGTAAAATCAGTAGTACAATTACTACGTCAAACATCTACTATAGTTACGACTACTGCCTAGAAGGAACTTTAATGTAACTTATAGCCAGGAAAATTAGGGGAATTTTAATCCGGGAGCGTACAACATGAGTAATATATTTTCCAAACTCAGGGATTTTGTAGGGTTGAATGAGCAGGTAGAATACGAATACTACGAAGAAGAAGCTGATACAGCCAATAATTATCAAAACATTTATCAGCAAGAAAATCCCCAACCAGCACCACAGGAACCCACCCCTGCAAATCGGCGGTGGCGGGAAAATCCATCTACCAGCACAGAAGAAGTATCTGCAACAGTATCCAAACCTATGAGTAACGTTATTGGTATGCCAGGCGCAATTAATGGAATCTCTGAAGTTCTAGTTCTCGAACCTCGCACATTTGAAGAAATGCCCCAGGCAATTCAAGCCCTCCGGGAGCGCAAATCAGTAGTATTAAACTTGACCATTATGGATCCTGACCAAGCTCAACGTGCAGTTGACTTTGTTGCTGGTGGTACTTATGCCTTAGACGGACATCAAGAAAGAATTGGTGAAAGTATCTTCTTGTTTACCCCCAGTTGCGTGCAAGTTAGCACTCAAGGCGGTTTGATACATGAAGTACCTATCAGCCAAGCCCGTCCCGCCCGTCCCGCAGCTACAGCAGCAACTTCTACTTGGGGAAATGAACCCACTCGGATGGCACAATAGGGTTAAATTAGTCATTAGTTCTTATAATTAATTGACCACTAGTGACTAATGAAAATGAATATAAAATTTGGCTTAATTGGCGGTGGGGTAATGGGAGAAGCCCTATTATCCCGCCTTATTGCAAGTGGTATTTATCAAGGCTCAGAAATCATCGTCAGTGAACCCCAAGCTGAACGCCGCAGCTATTTGGAACAGAAATATGGGGTAGTTGTGACAACGGATAATAGCCTAGTGTTAGGGGAAGCAAAAACAGCGGTGATGTTGGCAATCAAACCCCAAATATTTACGGCTGTAGCCCAAGAATTAGCAGATATCCTACCAATAGAACATTCACCCTTGATTATTTCTATCCTGGCGGGGGTGACATTAAAACAATTAGAAGCGGCTTTTCCTCAAGTTCCCATAATTCGCGCTATGCCCAATACTCCCGCCACAGTGGGTGCAGGAATAACAGCAATTTCTTTAGGTGCTTATACTCATCCCCATCACCAACAAACAGCACAGCAGATTTTTACCGCTGTGGGGGAAGTTGTGGAAGTACCGGAAAGCCTGATGGATGCGGTGACAGGATTATCTGGTAGTGGACCGGCTTATGTGGCATTGATGATTGAAGCCCTAGCTGATGGGGGTGTGGCTGTGGGTTTACCAAGAGCGATCGCTAAACAACTAGCTGTACAAACAGTATTAGGAACGGCAAAACTGGTACAAGAAACCAAAATCCACCCTGCCGAACTCAAAGATCAAGTTACCAGTCCCGGTGGTACAACTATTGCCGGTGTCAGCACCTTGGAAAAAGCTGGTTTTCGTTCCGCTGTCATTGAAGCTGTTAAAGCCTCGAAAGAACGCGCTCAGGAATTGGGGAAGGGTGATAGGTAATAGGTGACAGGTGACAGGTGACAGGTGACAGGTGACAGGTGACAGGTAATAGGTAATAGGTAATAGGTGATAGGTAATAGGTGATAGGTAATAGGAAAGCAATACAGAAATTTCTGTCAATTAAAAAAATGTGCAGTTCCTTTTATTCAGGTACTTATCACTTTTACGATTAGACACTATTCTTACCCCCTCCTGCTCCCTGCCCCCTGCCCCCTGCTCCCTGCCCCCTGCTAATTAGGACTTGCTAAAGGCTCATTTTCTTGAACTGCTGGCATTTCCTCCGGTGTGGATTCTACAGAAGGACTGGGTGCTGATTTGGGAATCATAAACTGTCGCCAAGTTCTAATTTGTTCTTGAGCATCAGTATAAGCACCACTACCACGCGGAATCAATTTAGCTGTATCAATGGCTTTGACAACATCAACCTCACTTTGAGAACGTGCTATTTGCAACAATTGTTGACTCCATTGGTCAATGGCAATATTCACATCTAAACGCAAAGTGTTACGACTAGATACCCGATTTGCTAACTGAATAGCTTGAAGTAAAGCTTCTGGTGTGCCAGTAACTGCAACTTGCTTGGCTTTTTGCCAACTTTCTTTGGCGCGAATTTGGTCTTGCCAAGTATCTATAGAGGACTGAGCTTCACCAGATAAAGCGCGTCCTGAAGAGGCGATTTTTTGAGCTTCACTAATAGCCGTTGTCAAATTACCACTGTCGGCTAATGCCCTGGCTTGATCTAAGTATGGTTGATCTTGAATGCGCTCAATTTTGGCTGTCCATAGCCTAATCTTTTTGTTGGCCTCTGGATATAATGCTCGTCCAGAGCGAATTTGATTAAGTTCAGCGATCGCTGTTTGTAATGAGCTAACATCCTCGTTGATAGCTATTTGCTCCGCTCGATCTAGATATGGTCTATCTTCAATCGTCTCCACCTGACTACGCCAACGGCCAATTTCTTGACGGGCTTCTCTAGCCCGGGGATTATTCCCAGGAATTAATTGTACTTCCGAAATCGCTGCTGTTAAATCATTAACAGTGCCTTGACTAGCGAGATTCCGAGCTTTTTCTAACCGAGAAACATCTTGAATTTCTAATTGCCAACGGGCAATTAATTGTTGTGCTTCATTATAAATATCCCTAGAAGCATCTATTTGTTGAGCTTGAGAAATAGCCGTTTCTAACCCAGCCGTAGTCCCAATAAAAGCACTTCTTTGGGCTTCACCCAAAACCATAAAATCATCAACTTCAGCTTGCAATTCAGGAATAGAGGGAATTTGTCGGGCAATTTCCAATGCTTGATCAGCATTTCGCTCCTTCATTTTAGCCTGTGCTAATTTGAGCATTTTTCTAGCAAACCCAGATATTAACTCTTGGGCTTTTTGATACAGATAACTATCTGGTTTAATCGTCTCAGCTAATTTAATAGCTTTAAGTAAACTATCTAAATTGCGATTATTTGCTAAATTTTCTGCTTTGTAAAGTTTATCCCCATCTTCTCGTGCCGTAACAATAATGTTATTTAATTGATCATATTTAGTGCTTGCCCAATATTTATTATTGACCCGTAGCAATCTAGCCGTGAGCATAAAAGCTGATTGCCAATGTCGTTGGCGCAATTCTTTTTCCGCTTCTTGGTAAATTCCTTCCGCCTTTGACCAAATCCTTTGCCACTTTTGAATTTGCTCTTCTACTAGTTCACTAACCTTCACGTCAGTAGGAATTTTTCGGGCTGTAGCGATCGCTTCCTCCAAATTCCCCGCCTGGAAACTCTCATCCGCCAACTTGAGAACATCCCGTGACCATTCTTCCAAAAGACGGTTAATTTCGCCCCGCAAAGGATGATTTTCTGGTAATTGTTTAACCAGAGTAATTGCTTGGAGCAAATCATTAATAGTTTGCTTAGAAGCCGCCAACTGAGCGCAGTGTAGCCTTACTGACGCACTAGCTAAAGGCCAAAAAATTTGTGGACAATTAGGAGCAGTAGGTAACTTAAACAGCATGGATAAAGCTAGAAAACCCATGCTTCCAGGAATTAAAGTTAATCCCGCTGCCCAAACTACCCAATTTTTAGTCCAGGGCGGCATTTTCTCAATTAGAATATTGAGATTAAAAGTAGATTCTGAATTATCATTTATAGCCAAAATATCGCCATCTTGCTTTTTTCTTTGCTTCATAGACTGAGAATGAGAACCAATAGCAGCGGTATCAGCAGTTTGATGATTTTGTATGTAGTTAGGCTGAACCCCAATTGGTTCTCCTGCTTGGTCTGAAGACCAATTATCTGGAATATCCCGCTCTGTCATTGCTCACACCACACTAATTGAATAGCGATATGAAAGTAGATAGATCAATATAGATAATTTTATGTTTGCTATCCTCACTTTCCTATCTAAACAACCCATCCCTAACATTACTGTTTTTTGGGTTGAGTATGACTGGTGACATTAACCAGAAATTAAAGATTCTCTTTGTATATCTCCAATTAACTGAGTTAAATCATCACTACTTGCTTGATAGATATTACCGCAAAAGTCACAAGTAGCTTCTGCACCATCATCTTTCACAATCATGTCCTGTAGTTCCGCTTCTCCCAATATTTTCAGCGCCCCTAGCACCCGATCAAAAGAGCAGCCACAATGAAAGCGTAACATCTGACTTTCAGGAAATATGTTCAATCCCATATCTCCTAACAAATCGTTAAAAATTTCTGTCAGTGTTTTACCTGCTTGCAGTAATGGAGTAAACCCAGATAAAGCCCCAACCCGTGATTCCAATGTCGCCACTAGCTCCTCATCCCTAGCAGCTTTGGGTAACACCTGGATTAAAATTCCTCCCGCTGCCGTTACGCCCTGTTCTCCCACAAATACACCCAAAACTAAAGCCGAAGGAGTTTGTTCGGAACTTGCCAAGTAGTGAGCAACATCATCACCTATTTCCCCCGAAACCAGTTCTACTGTACTAGAGTAAGGATAACCATGACCGAGATCGCGGACTACATATAGAAAGCCTGCACCTACTGCCCCCCCAACATCTAGTTTACCCTTATGATTAGGTGGCAACTCCACAGATGGATTACCGACATAACCCCTAACAGTGCCATCTAAACCCGCATCTGCCAATACACCACCTAATGGACCATCGCCCTTAACGCGAACATTCACCCTAGAACCTGACCGTTTCATACTGGCAGCCATCAATAAACCAGCAGCCATAGTTCTTCCCAATGCTGCTGTTGCCACATAAGATAGTTTATGGCGTTGTCGAGCTTCTTCTGTTAACCGGGTACTAATCACACCTACAGCTTTAATCCCACCATCCGCCGCAGTCGCACGAATTAATTGATCTGCCATGAAAAACCTGACAATTCTTTACAAGATGACTTTTTTATTTTAAGTGGTTTCGAGTCAGGAGGTAAGAGGCAGGGGGCAGGGG
>NZ_JAQMSE010000150.1:0-35170 GCF_028330045.1 Aphanizomenon sp. CS-733/32 | reverse complement strand
TTCCAAATGTGGTTTTAGTGTGTCTCGTAATAAGTTAATCTGGTTCATAGGGGTTTCTTTGATTGTGTGGTAACTTTCTATGAAACCCTTTCTCTGTTTCCTTTGCAAGCTTTTTCTCTATTTTTTGTCCTGTACAGAGAGTTACATTAGCTACTAATCTAACCTTAAGTGGACATATTTTTATCACGGATTCATAACTCTTCCATAATAGTGGATTTAGCTGTGCTGTTAAGTTGATTTTTTCCAAATCACTAATATCACCCCAGTGACAATCAAACCTAGTCCAAAAACACGGGTGAGAGAAATAGGTTCTTTTAAAACAAAGTAACCTAATAATACAGAAAATATATAACCAATGGATACAGCAGGGGCAGCAACGCTGAGATTGACCCTGGTTAGGAGTAAGATATAGGCTACTGCACCAATACCATAACAGGTTAATCCTAATAAAAGTTCTGGTATGGTGATCATATTCAGAATCAGACTGATCATGTTTCCTCCATGAACTTTACCTAATTTAATTGCCCCCATTTTCAAAAAAAATTGTCCAGCGACACTAATGATAACTGATATTAGTAGTAAACTAAATTCTGGGATTGACACTGATATTACCTTAATTTTATTGATAACGGTGATTGGGTGGATGGAATAGAATGGAGGGCGCAGTCCCTGCGCCCCTACAGGATAAGATTGTTTTTTTAGTTTAATATTTTAGTGTTTTGTCAAGCCTCCAGTTTCTTTTAATGTATAAAGAGGACGACCTTTTACTTCTTCATATATTCTGCCAATATATTCGCCTAAAATACCAATACAAATTAATTGGACTGAACCCAAGAAAAACATAGAAATTGTAATTAATGTGTAACCAATTAAGTGAGAAACTGGGGCAAAGATTCGCCAATAAAGCACTAATACTATCATAATCATAGCGATCGCCGCCGAGATAATCCCTAAGTAGGTTGCCAGTCTCAGAGGAACTGTGGAAAAAGAGATAATACCATCAATTGCCAGGGATAAAGATTTACCAAAAGTGTATTTTACATCTCCGGCAAACCGAGGGTTTCTTTCAAAAAGTACAGAGGTCTGTCGAAAACCCACCCAAGCACGTAAACCGCGAATATAACGGTTGCGTTCTGGCATAGAATTGAGTATATCTACTACTTGTCTATCCATTAAGCAAAAATCGCCTGTATCCACAGGAATATCAACTTTAGCCAAGCGTCGAAGCAGACGATAGAAAAGGTATGCTGTTAAGCGTTTTAGCCAACCTTCCTTTTGACGGGATATGCGTTGGGCGTATACTACTTGGTATTCCTGATGCCATTTTTCGATCATTGTTAAAATTAATTCTGGTGGATCTTGAAGATCGGCATCCATAACAATGATACATTTACCTTGGACAAAGTTCAAACCAGCGGTAACGGCGATTTGATGCCCAAAATTCCGGGCGAGACTGAGGTAATGGACTCGATTGTCACGATGGTGTAATTCGCGCATCATACTTAAAGAGCGATCGCGGCTACCATCATCAATTAAAATTAATTCCACCTCATCGTCTAACTGTTCCATAACATCATGTAACCGGCGATACATCTCCATGATGTTTTCTTCTTCGTTATAAATGGGGATAACTAGGGAGTAGATGGGCTGATTGATCATGATAAAATTTATTGAAAATTTAATTGCCTGAAAATCCAAATATAATGAATTATTCCTCTTATCTAAAAATCAATAAAGACTATATCATACTATTAACCATCTGGTTAATAGGATTAATGATAGATAGAACATGGTTTTTCCTAGATGAATCTATTCCAGCTTATGATCAAAGCGCACATTTAACTGGAGCCTTACATCATTATCGAATTTTTCAAAACTTAAATATCTTATCAGGTGATTGGTGGTTATCTCTATGGCAATTAACCCCTAGTTATCGCGCTCCTTTTGTATATATTTGTACTGTACCGTTTTTAGTATTGTTTGGTAAGGGTCATGATCAAGCAAGTTTAGTTAATTTATTATATACAGCGATAATTATTTTATCAGTATACCATTTAGGGAATTATTTATTTCCCAACCGAAAAATTGGCATCACAGCCAGCATATTTTGCTTGTTATTTCCCATTATGGGAATTATTCGCACAGATTATTTATTAGATTATGGTTTAACGGCTATTGTCATAGCTACTTTCACAGTTTTAACAATTTGGAAAGATAGTTATACTGGGTTTTCATCATGGATATTAACTCTCTTACTAGGGATAGGAATAGGGTTAATCATGTTATCCAAACCTACCGGGTTTATTTTTATTCTCATTCCTAGTATTTGCACATTAATTATTTTTATCAGCAAACGTAAATTTATTAAATTAATTCAAACAGGATTATCTTTAATTTTAGCTTGGTTGATTGCTGGTTCTTGGTATAGTGTAAATTGGTTAACTATTATTACTTCTGCCTTAAATGCTAATCATGTGGGAAAAGGAGAAGGTGATCCATCTGCAACAACAATTGCTGGTTGGTTATATTATCCGCAAGCTATTCCTGAAACAGTTGGTTTTCCCATATTGTTTGTAAGTATTGGTATTTTCTTAATTTACCTTTCTAAACGTCGGGGTACTCAAAATTTCTTGTCAGATAATTTATCAAAATCTGCATTAAGTTGGTTATTTATTTCTCTAATTAGTAGTTATATAATTTGTTCTCTGGGGACAAATAAGGATATTAGATTTATTCTGCCTTGTTTTCCGGTAATTAGTTTAATTTTGGCTTACTTTTTTAACTTGATTGAAAACATCTGGTTTAATAGATTAAGATTAGCAACTTTATTATTAAGTGGGATAGTTTTACTCAATAATTTATTTCCTTTACCCCTAATTCAAGTTTGGGGTGGAAAACATTTACCAAATGATGAGAGTAAAAAATATCCCCTTGCAGAATTAATGGCGAAAATTAATCAAACTACTCCATATTTAAGAACAACTTTGGGAGTAATTCCAGTTTCTACACCCCAAGTTAATGAATTTACTTTAGATTATTTTGGGACACTAGCTGATTTTCGTATTTATGGCAGAAAATTAACCATGAAATTATCTCAGGTAGATCAAGATTTGCAGTATTTATCATGGTATGTCACCAAAGATAATGAACCAGATGAACCAGGAGAAAAGGGAGAAACTAAACGCAAATTAAAATCTTTGGTTGAAACTGATCCTGCATTAAAATTACAAAGTGATTGGGTATTACCTCATGGTGATAAATTACGACTATATCATCGCAGAAATCCCCATATAGTTGTTGAAAAAATCAATAGTAATAATCAATCAATTTCTTTAGAAAAAGTCATAATTGCCAATCAAGTCATCAAAAATCAAAATAACTCAGTTACCTATCAAATAACAGGTTCATGGGATGAATTACAAAATGGTTTGTTACTGTTGAAATGGCAAAATGGAAAATCAGCTTGGTACCATGATCATGCGATCGCATTAGGTAATCTATATTGTGGTATAAAATGTCATCCTCAAGGAAATTTTCGAGTAATTGAGAATCTCGCTACATTTATTCCCCAGGAGTTACCGCTAGGAAAATATCAACTATCCGCACTATATTTAGATAAAATTAATGGCAAAACTACACCTTTAAATATTCCTAAGATAATTGTCAATGTTACAGATACAGGAAAATTATCAAAAACTCCACCTTTAGATTTAGTTTCCCGAATGTCACAACTAGCAGTAGACTTACGACAGGGAAAATTAGATAATATCTTTGTGCAAATAGATAATTTTAATCAATATGATCCTACTCAAGATTATTTAAAGCAAATTGAATTTGCTGCTAATTATTACCTAGAAAATGAACCAAATAACCTGAATTGGCGTTATACTTTAGTTTTATCACAACTTTTACAACGCAAAGCCAAACCATTAATCCAGAATTTAACAGAATTGACTAAATATGATCGTCAAAATCCCTATACTTGGCTTTATTTAGCATTTGTTTATTTATATGAGTTTCGACCCAAACAAGCTCAAAAGCAGTTGATAGTAGCAGAAAAATTAAAACCAGATATACCAGAATTAAAGACTTTAAAAACAGTTACAAATATCATGAAATTTCTCCCATTAATTCATTTATGAAATATGAGTCATAAACAATGGTTTTTAGGTTTATTGGTAGCATCTTTGATTTTATGGTTGATAGGTTTGGGTAATTTACCTTTACGAGATTGGGATGAAGGTACTTATGCTATAGTCGCTAGAGAAATTTATCGGACTGGTAATTGGGTTTATCCAACTATTCAAGGAGATCCTTTTTTATTAAAACCACCTTTGATGCAATGGTTGATTGCTGGTTGCTATCATATCTTTGGAGTGCAAGAATTTACTACTAGATTTCCGGGAGCATTTTTAACAGCGTTAGGAGTACCTTTACTTTATTTAATTGGACGTTTAGCTTTTAAAGAAAATTTACCAGCTTTATTTTCAGCTTTGGTTTATTTAACATTATTACCGGTCGTCCGTCATGGTAGACTGGCAATGTTAGATGGGATGACTATTTCCTTTTTTCTATTGTTGTTATTTTGTGTTCTTAAAGCCAAAGATCATAAAAAATATGCTTTGGGTATCGGTGTTTGTTTGGGTTTAATTACTCTAACTAAGGGAATGTTGGTGGTAGTTTTAGGGGGAATAGCTGGTTTATTTATTATTGTTAATCAACAATTATCTTTATTAAAAAATCCATTTCTCTGGATAGGAATGGTGTTAGGTAATTTCCCTGCTGTTGCTTGGTATTTTGTCCAATGGCAACATTATGGCAATATTTTCTTAGCAGTGCATTTTCAATCCCAAGCTTTTGATAGATTGGGAAAAGCTGTGGAAGGTAATACGGGTCCTGTTTGGTATTATTTACTGGAAATTCTCAAATATGGTTTTCCTTGGTTGTTGTTTTTGCCAGGTGGTTTATATTTAAGTTGGAAAAATCGTCATACTGTTTGGGGTTGTTTAATTCTGGTGGGGACAATTGTTTATTTGACTATAGTTTCTCTAATGGGGACAAAATTACCTTGGTATATTATGCCAGTTTATCCATTTTTAGCCTTAGCAATTGGGGCTAATTTAAGTGATATTTGGCAAAGTGGGAAGTTTAAAAGTAGATTTTTAACAGGATTTTTTGCATTTTTAGTGATTGTTGGTTTGGCAGGTTGTGTTTATTTTAGTATGTTTGATAAACAGCCGTTGTTAATTGTGATGAGTATTGTTTTAGCAATGACTATGGGAATAACATCATGGTTAGTTAATCAGCATAATCGTCAATTTATTCGGGTTTTATTTGTGGGAATGTATTTAGTTTTAGCAATGTTGATGAGTTCTCAATCATGGATTTGGGAATTAAATGAAAAATACCCTGTTCTCCCAGTGGCAACATTAATTAGGGATAATGTTCCTGCGGGAACACAAATTTATACTTCTTTTGCTTATGGCCGTCCTAGTTTAGATTTTTATAGTGATTGTAAAATTATTCCTGCATCTATTGCCGATTTACAGGATAAGTTTGCTGATAAATCTTATTTATTATTGGACAAGGAGACTTTGCAGAAAATGAATTTAAAGCAGAGTAAAATTATAGGAGAAGCGAAAGGATTTACATTAATTTCATCACTAATTAACTAGACGGATGTATAACGTAGAACTTCCAGACAATTTAGGTGATTTTATAATTTCTTTTTAACCTAACCATTTATCTTTTCCGTAATTAATCCATTGTTCTACAAGAGCAATTGCGGATATTATACTCATAATTAATATAGTTTGATATTTCCGTTTTCCTGGAAAACAACAATATAAATATCCTAAAGCCAGAAAAAAGAAAGGTATTGCAAATATATATCTAGCTAAACTTGCTAAACGGTTTTGCGTAAAAAATACAAGTAAAGAATTAATTGTTGAAAAATACATACAAAACCAAAATATATAATTATCTTTTAACCTATTAGCAAATTTAGAAATAATTATTTTCTTTTTTATACCCCGCAAATAATTTAATATATAAGCTAATAATAATATAGGTGGATATAGGATTAAAATATCCCAAAGAAAATTTTTAGGGACAAATATCAATGGCTGATAGTTTTTACTTTTCCAATATATTACAATCAAACTAATTATTAAAATTAAAACTGGCAAATATATATAAGCCTAATAAATCAAACAAAGGAGATTTAGGAAAAAACACTAAATCTAAATTTAATCCTAATGTTTTACCCCATTGTTTTTGATCATGGAAGGGTGCAAAAAAATTTCCTCTTAATTCAAAACATGAAACTCCATAAATAGAATAACCTAATATTGCTGAAATAGATATGATAATCGTAGTTAAAATATAATTTTTACTAAATTTATTTGTAAGTAAAAATATTGTGCTTAATGATAATAAAGAAGCAACTATCATCTGGATTAACACCGGACGAGTTAAAGCCATGAAAATAACAATAAATAATAGCAGTATTAATTTAATTTTTTCATTTAATTTATTTTCAGGTAAAAGCAACCATATAAATAAAATTCCCAGAAAAGAAAATAAACTTTCTGTGTAACCTATAACCCGAAAAATAGCCATAGGATTAACTGTATAAGCAAGAGTAATTATTAATGCTAAATATTCATTTTTGAAAGCTTTTTTAAATACCCAAAATACCAGAGGAGTAGATATTATAAAAATTGCTGTAGCCGTAATTTTAAAATAGTAGGTAAATTGATCTAAATTCTGAGGATGAAATATCCAATTAGTTATAAAACCCCAAAGAGGGTAAAAAGCAGTGCAAGTATTTTGCAAAGCCATATTTGCATAATGTTCTATATCCCAGTAATAACTGGTGTGAGGTAATTGAGGAGGAATTGTTCGGGGTAATTGAGTTGAAGAAAAAAACTTATGAAAAGTATCAGGAAATATCAACATTCCCACAATTGCACAAACAACAAATGCGCTATATAGAACTAGATAAGGTGTTAAAACTGTGGTAAATTTAATTTTTTTCATTTTATGCCTAAGTTTTTATGTCATAATCTAAGCCACCCAAAGATCACAGGCAAACCGAATGCAATGGATAGACTTATAATATCATAAGCGTAACGTTCAGCAGAAGCAGTAATTCCAGTGTTTAAAATTAGGGCATAGGAACACAGTTAAGGAAATGTAGGTTGGGTTGCTAATGGTTTTAAATTGGTAGCTACAAAATAATGCTAATTAACATATAGGGATGGGCAACCACAGGGGGATTGCCCTTACTAATGGATACCGGAAAAATTTATCCTGCAAAATGTAGTCTGGTAGGGGCTAAAATTGTTACGATAATTTCAGATTTGTTGTTGAAACCTTGATCCAATCTGAAACCTTAGAATTACTAGAGTGGCACCGTCTGTGCCAGCACCTTTCCACCTTTGCGGCAACTAAGTTAGGGGCGATAGTTGCGCGTAACCTGCCAATTCCTGAAACTCAGGTAGAAAGTGAACAGTTATTAGCGCAAACCAAAGAAGTTTACGAACTGGAAAGTCGTTTACATCCAGGGTTGTCCTTTGAGGGAATACAGGATATTGGTGATTCCCTGGAACGGGCAATCCTCCAAAGTATTTTACCTGGTGAGGAACTGTTGGCGATCGCTACTACCTTGGCAGGAACAAGAAATTTACGTCGTGTCATTGATAATCAAGAAAATGTCCCGGTTTTAAGCGATTTAGTTTCCCAATTGCGGACTTACCCCGAATTAGAACAGGAAATCCACCGTTGTATTGATGAACGGGGACAAGTAACTGATCGTGCTAGTCAGAAAATGGGGGAAATTCGCATAGAATTACGGAAAATTCGCGGACAAATCACCCAAAAACTCCAAAATATTATTCAAGCCAAATCGGGCGCTGTTCAAGAACAGTTAATTACCCAAAGAAGCGATCGCTTTGTCATCCCCGTTAAAGCCCCCCAGAAGGACGCAATTCCCGGCATTGTTCATGACACCTCAACCAGTGGCGCAACCCTGTATATAGAGCCTAATAGTGTCGTCCCATTGGGTAATCAACTCCGGCAAGTCATCAGAAAAGAACAAACTGAAGCCGAAGTAATTCGCCGGACTTTAACAGAGAAGGTGGCCGCAGTTACCCCAGACTTAGAAAGATTACTAGCTATTGTCACCACCTTAGATTTAGCAGTTGCCAAATCCCGTTACAGTCTGTGGATAGGTTCTAATCCCCCACATTTTGTGAATCGAGAAGACAATGAAATTATCACCTTGCGAAATCTGCGCCACCCCTTGTTAGTCTGGCAACAGCAGCATGAACAAGGAAATCCAGTCGTACCTGTAGATTTGTTGATTAGTCCCCAAATTCGCGTAGTTACAATTACCGGACCAAATACAGGGGGAAAAACTGTCACCTTAAAAACCTTGGGATTAGCAGCTATTATGGCGAAAGTGGGTTTATTTGTTCCCGCCCGTGAACCCGTCGAAATGCCTTGGTTTTCCCAAGTTTTAGCTGATATTGGCGATGAACAATCTTTACAACAAAGTTTATCCACATTTTCAGGACATATTCGCCGCATTAGTCGAATTTTAGAAGCAATTGATGAGAAAGGAGTCAGGAGTCAGGAGTCAGGAGGTAGGGGCGCAGGGCCTGCGCCCAACAATCAGCAGGAACAGGAAGAAGAAGTTTCCCAGTCCCCAGTTCCCAGTCCCCAGTCCCTAGTTCTACTTGATGAAGTCGGTGCAGGTACAGATCCCGTTGAAGGAAGTGCATTAGCGATCGCTTTACTGAAATATCTCGCCAATCATACCCAGCTAACAATGGCTAGTACCCACTTTGGTGAACTCAAAGCCCTAAAATACGAAGATCCTCGATTTGAAAATGCTTCCGTAGAATTTAACGAAACCACACTGTCACCCACTTACCGTCTCTTGTGGGGGATTCCTGGACGTTCCAACGCCCTGAGTATTGCCTTGCGTTTAGGCTTAAAACCAGAAGTAGTCGCAGAAGCGAAAACTCAAGTCGGAGAAGCCACAGATGAAGTCAACCAAGTCATCGCCGGTTTAGAAGCCCAACGTCGCAACCAGGAAACCAAAGCCGCCGAAGCCCAAAAATTATTACGTCAAGCCGAACGATTATATAAAGAAGTTTCCGACAAAGCCGCCGCCTTAGAAGCCAGAGAAAAAGATTTGCGGGCTTCCCAAGAAATCGCCGTTCAACAAGCAATTACCCAAGCCAAAGGCGAAATAGCCCAAGTCATCCGCCGCTTGCAACAAGGCACACCTAACGCCCAAGATGCCCAACAAGCCACCGCATCCCTAAGTCAAATTGCCCAAAAATATGAACCCGCACCACCACCTAAACCTAAGCCTGGGTTTATGCCAAAAGTGGGCGATCGCGTGCGAATTCCCAAATTAGGTCAAACCGCCGAAGTTTTAACAATTCCTGATGCTGACGGCAACTTTAATGTCCGGTTTGGCATCATGAAAATGACAGTCCAACTCCAAGATATAGAATCCTTAGATGGACAAAAACCCGAACCCATAGTTAAACCAAAACCAGCCCCAGCAGTAGTTACACCACCACCAGCCCCAGCCATTCGTACCTCGAAAAATACTGTGGATTTGCGCGGAAAACGAGTGGCCGATGCCGAATACATCTTAGACAAAGCTATTTCTGAAGCCGCTGGCCCCCTATGGATTATTCATGGACACGGTACTGGTAAACTTAAGCAAGGAGTCCACGCTTTCCTACAACAACACCCCAGAGTTAACCACTACGAACCAGCAGAACAAGCCGATGGTGGTACTGGTGTCACCGTTGCCCATATTTAAAGGCAAGAGGCAGGGGGCAGGGGGCAGGGGGCAGGGGGCAGGGGAGAATCCCAATTACCAATTACCAATTACCCATTACCCATTACCCATTACCCATTACCGTTTCCAAATAGGTAACAGTCACAGATTTTTTAAGCCTGATCATTTATGCTAAAAGTTATGCACTCAACCGCTAATCCGACTATACCAAAATCACCTTGGGAGGATTTAAACCAAATCCCAGTCCCAAATACAACTCAATGGGAAAATATTAAAACTCAGTTAGATTTAGTGCTATTAGCCCTAGAAACCTTAACTGGTATTGGTTCAGAAGCCATGCTGTCAGCTGCAGTTAGTCTGAACTTAGAATCCAAAGTACCAGATCGGGTGGCATTGTGGCGATTGCGGCAATCCAATCCCCTCCGCAAAAGTCAAGGGGGACGGAAAAAGTTAGATGTGGAAGAAGCGCGATCGCTAGTTCTCATTATCTGCCATCTCGCCAAACAACACCAAGAATTAATTCGTCGGGCTATAGGTTTATTAGAACAATTGACAGCAAATAAGCAAAAACCTCACCAAGCCGCCCTATTAGGAGACTATATAGACGCTTTTTGTAATACCTACCAAGACCGGATGGAAGAGGAAGAAGCAACTTCAACAGATTTGCTTACCAACCTCGCCCTCAAACTGTTAATAAATTTACTCTTTTATAGTGCATCTGGTGGACATCGGCGGTTGTGGTTAGCACTCATAGACCTTTCCACAAAATAATTTGGGATTTTTGATTTTCATTCCCCATCTAAAATCCAAAATAACTATTTTTTTTCTTGGCAATTGTTGTTATGTCTCCATCAAATTCTGTAATTCGTCGCTACACCCCCCCGACTTGTACATTAGAAATATCAGCGCAAAGCTCCCTTTTGTCAAGGTGGACAGACAAAACTGTGATTAGTGATCTCAGTTTTAGCTTGCGATTTGATGATCCTCGACTACCCGAAGCAGATAAAATCCTCATTGAGGGCGATCGCCGACAACTAGAAATCTTATGTGATATCGTTACCACCTACGTTCAACAACTTCTGCAACAATCTGTGGAAGATTTTAGTATTACCTTGTTAGGCAATGATCATCCCCACACAATATCAGAACCAGAATCAACAGACATTCCCCCATCTGTCCCTCCTACCCAAACTCCCCAAACAAAAATATATTTAGAACCCAGTCATAATTTAACTCATCAACTCTTTTTTGGTGATCTTGTCAACCAAACATCTGGACAAGTAATTGAACTGACTTTACTACAACTATTTGATTTAGCAACAGCTTTAGACGAATACTCATCTGATATGGTCGTCTTACCAACTACCAGCCATCAAATTATTAAACCGAGTTTACCTCAATGGGCCCCTATCGCCGCAGTCTTAGTATTAGCAGCCGGTTTAACACCATTTACCTGGCAATATGCCAATAACATTCAGAAAAATCGTCAGAAAGTCGCCAAAAACATCCCCCAGTCTCCTGAACCAGTCGCTATAGAACCTACTCGACAAGATCCTATACCAACACCGTCCCTGCCGTTAATCACCTCTCAACCCCAACTAACACCACCACTTCCTAACCTGAGTACCCCCGCACCACCCCTTTCCTTTCCTAATGCAACCACCCCAGCCGCACCATCAAAAACATCTCAACCGCCATTAACCTATCCCTTACCAGGCATCATCCCCAATTCCAAGATCACAAAAGTAACAAAAGCCATCCCAAATGCTTCAACTGTTCTCAATAAAAAAGAAATAAATCCCACCAAAACCAAGAATGTACCATCGGATATTATTCCACCATCTCCATCTATTGCCACCATCCCCAACAACAATTTAAGTAATATTCCTAACCTAATTCCCACCCCTGCTGCTGGGGAATTATCGCCCAGTGTTGCTGGAAATACTACTCCACAACAGGCATCTCCAACAGAAAATCAAGATAGTTTAGCAAGCAGATTAAGAACCGCAACCAAACCCACCTCAGATCCCTCATCTACTGATAATAAAACGTTATTTGATACACCTCAAATAGCAGAAGCGAGAGAATACCTCAACAAACGTTGGCAACCACCAACCGGACTTTCTCAAACTCTAGAATATAGTTTAACATTGGGTATTGACGGCAAAATCGAAAGAATTTTACCATTAAATCAAGTCGCTAGAGAATACATTGATAGTAGTGGTATTCCCGAAATTGGCAAACCCTTTGTTTCTAGTAATAAATTTGGGCAAAACTTGAGAATCCGAGTTATCCTTAGTCCTGATAGCAAGGTGCAAACATTTCCAGAAACGCCATAATCATCGAAAATTTGATTTTGGCACTCTACAGTAGGGTGTGTTAGCGACAGCTTAACGCACCATGATCAATAATTTAACTAGAGGACTCCGGTTTGATTCTGTAAATTTTCCTGCGTAGGAAGGCAATCATGCAAGAGGCAAGAGGATTTCAGAATATGAAGGTGTACCGAGTTTTGTATGGCTACGCCACGTAAGCTATCAAAAATCAAATAGGAGTCCTATAGGACAATACGGCATAAATAAACCAACCATTCTAAATCGTTAAAAAGCCTATAATGTCTTCGTTTGGACTTTTGAATTTTGACTTTTGCCCTGCGGTAGTAGGGTTTGGTGAATAAAGTTAGAACCGGTTATTAATAAGCGTTTTATAGATTTTTATCTCAAAAAAAGTGCAAGGTTTTGGCTTTGCTGAATTGAGGCATGAAATTCCCAAATTGAACCTTTAGAACTCAAACCTCAGTGCGTCTTTGCTACGGCAGTCGCTCATGGGGGAAACCCCCAAGACCGCGCTGCCTCGCCTTTGGGTGAGACTAAAATTCATACCCTTAATCAGCAACGCCTTTGCTACATCCTGTAAATCCTTTAATCCTGTAAATCCTGATTCTGACAATAATGAAATAGTCAGAAAATTTGGGGTGATGGAATGCGAGTATTTGTAACTGGTGGTACAGGGTTCATTGGTTCTCATGTGGTGCGATCGCTATTGCAGTCAAAATACCAAGTTACAGCTTTAGTCCGTTCTAGCAGTAACCTACAGAATTTACAGGGGTTGGCGGTAGATATTGTCAAAGGTGATTTGAATAACCCGAATATCTGGGAACAAATGCAGGGTTGTGAATATCTGTTTCATGTCGCCGCCCATTATTCCCTGTGGCAAAAAGACCGAGACTTGCTTTATCTTAACAATGTGGAAGGAACGCGCAATATTTTAGCCGCAGCCCAAAAAGCGGGAATTGAACGCACAGTTTATACTAGTTCAGTTGCCGCTATTGGTGTGGGTAAGTTAGGACAAGTTGTAGATGAAACTTACCAAAGTCCCTTAGAAAAATTAGTGGGAGATTATAAAAAATCTAAATTCCTAGCGGAACAATTGGCAGTATCTGCGGTGAATCAGGGTCAAGATATTGTGATCGTTAATCCTAGCAGTCCCATTGGACCCTTAGATATTAAACCTACGCCTACAGGGGAGATTATTCTGCGGTTTTTGCGCAGAGAAATGCCCGCTTATGTAGATACGGGGTTGAATTTCATTGATGTCCGCGATGTAGCCAAAGGACATTTATTAGCTTTAGAAAAAGGCAAATCAGGCGATCGCTATATTCTTGGTAATCAAAATCTTAGCCTTAAACAACTCCTCGAACAACTCTCCCAAATCACCAGTTTACCAGCGCCACAAACATCCATCCCAGCTTGGATACCCCTCACAGTCGCCTGGCTAGAAGAAAAAATCCTCGCACCATTAGGAAAAACTCCCACAGTTCCCATAGATGGAGTCCGCATGGCACAGCAACCAATGTATTATGATGCTTCTAAGGCTATCCGCGAATTAGGCTTACCTCAGTCACCCCTGAATATAGCCCTCAAGGATGCTGTAGATTGGTTCGTGTCTAATGGTTATGTGAATAGGTGACAGGTGACAGGTGCTACGCCACGGGGACAGGTTACAGATTACAGGTTACAGGTGACAGGTGCTACGCCACGGGGACAGGTTACAGGTTACAGGTTACAGGTTACAGGTGCTACGCCACGGGGACAGGTTACAGAAATTAATGACCAATGACCAATGACCAATGACCAAATTGAGGAGTGTTAGTTTCATGGCAATTAATTTACAACAAGCAGTAGATATAGGTAAATATTTAGTTACACAACGCTTATTAGGGCGAAAACGCTTTCCCCTCGTATTGATGTTAGAACCCCTGTTTCGGTGTAATTTAGCTTGTACAGGTTGCGGTAAAATCCAGCATCCAGTGCAAGTCCTCAAGCAAAATCTCACTCCAGAACAGTGTTTTGCGGCTGTGGAAGAATGCGGCGCACCGGTTGTTTCTATTCCCGGTGGAGAACCCCTCCTACACCCACAAATAGGTGAAATTGTTGAGGGTTTAATTAAACGCAAGAAATATATTTACTTGTGTACTAATGGTTTATTACTAGAAAAGAGTCTCGATAAATTTAAACCTTCTCCCTATCTAACTTTTAGCGTCCATTTAGATGGAATGCGAGAATGGCATGATAAATGTGTAGATAGAAAAGGCGTTTTCGATACTGCTGTCCAAGCAATTCGCGCCGCTAAAGCTAAAGGTTTTCGTGTCGCTACTAACACGACCATTTTTGCAGGTTGCGATATCCAAGAAATGCAGGAATTTTTTGATTTTCTGGAAACCTTGGGTACTGACGGGATGATGATTTCTCCTGGTTACAGTTACGAATGGGCCCCGGATCAAGATCATTTCCTGCAAAAAGAACAAACCCGCGCTTTATTTAGAGAAATTCTCTCACCTTACACATCTGGTAAGAAAAACTGGAACTTTAATCACAACCCTTTATTCTTAGATTTTCTCATTGGTGAAAAAGACTATGAATGCACCCCTTGGGGTAGTCCTAGTTATAGTGTATTAGGTTGGCAAAAACCTTGTTATCTATTGAATGAAGGTTACTATGCAACCTTTCAGGAGTTGTTAGATAAGACTGATTGGAGTCAATACGGTGGCGCTAGTGGTAATCCTAAATGTGCTGATTGTATGGTTCATTGTGGTTATGAACCGACAGCAGCAATGGATGCAATGCAACCGAAAAATATTGCTCGTTCTCTAACTACTGTGTTTGGGAAGTAATAGTCTGAAAACTGTCAGAATCAGGATTTTTAAGATTAATGGATGAACAGGATGAAAGAATAATTTACTCACAATAAATCCTGTTTATTCTCAAATCCAATAAATCTTGATTTTGATTCTTTAAGGACAACCACCCAGAGAATAATTTATTTTGGGTAGGATTGATTACAATTGTAGTATACGACGTGACTCTATTTTCTATTATTTATTTCAAACATATCCAACCATACTGTTTGAATTATTGCCAAATCCTCCCGCCAATGCGGCTAATTATCGCTTCGATTCGGTAGCGGTGAAAGAACCAAAGTTTGAAATTGACGGGGTGTTTCTACCACCAGAAACGGAACTGCCAGGAGTTGTTTATTTCTGTGAGGTACAATTTCAAAAAGATGAACGATTGTATGAGCGGTTATTTGGGGAGTTATTTCTCTATTTTTACAGAAATAGGGAACGTTTTCAAGATTGGCAAGCGGTGTTAATTTATCCAACTCGTAGTACGAAGGGGATATTCACCCCTATCGCGCACTTTTGAGTTCAGAACAAGTTCATCGAGTATATTTGGATGAGTTGGGAGAATTTGAGCAATTACCCCTTGATGTCAAGGCAAAGTTTTGACATATCGCAATATCAAACAACTACTTGGTGAAAATTACAAACTACTCAATAGATAACGACAACAAAAACACCTGTTATCCCACCAACGCCATATCGCTCAAAGGATGTCAGCACCAAATCAACTTGGAGATTCAGAGTTAGGAGAGTATATAGATAGATTACTAGCAAAAGAAATTATTGTAATCGCCCAAACATATAAAGCTGGCAGTATTGTTATCCCAAAATTGGGAGATATACCAGAGCAAATTCAGAGTGAAATTCAATCTAAAGCTGAACAAAAATCAGATATAATAGAAGTTAAACAAAAGTATGCCAAGCAATATCTAACCACTGTTCATCAATGGAGCTACGGCGGAGTTTGTTTCAACACCCCTCCCGGAGTGAGGTGGGTTGAAAGGCTTGTGGTAATGGCTTCATAATTAATTGGTTTTAAGTTTCAACACCCCTCCCGGAGTGGGGCGGGTTGAAATGCGTTAGTGCAAAAATACAAGAAAATATTTAGGTGGGTTGAAAGATCAGTAGGTCGTGGGTTTAACTCTGATAGATTTTTATAATAAACAGAATCCTGATTTTGAGCGTAAAGGACAATTAATTTGTCAACGCAGACAATAACGCGGTCAAATAATCTGGCAAGTGACACGAACGTACACTCGTTATATTACTTAAAGCCGATGATGAGATTTGAACTCACGACCTACTGATTACGAATCAGTTGCTCTACCCCTGAGCCACATCGGCGTACACAGTCACACATTATAACACAATTTATTGATGATGGAACAAAATTCTCCAGATAATCTTAAACCCCAACAATACGAACGCCTCAAAGCCGAAGTAGCCGCACCCTATCGGGGGTTCAGGCAATTTATCTATATTGGTGTCGGTGCTTCTGGCTTTATCGGTGCATTCGTTTTCTTCTTTCAACTCCTAGCAGGACGCAATATAGAACAAGCAGCGCCTAATTTCGCAATCCAACTAGGAGTAATTGGGTTAATGGTACTCCTCTGGAAATGGGAAAACAGAAAGAAGAAGTGAGAGGCAAAAGACAAAAGAAAGATAATAAATATTATTTCTCCCTTGCCCCCTGCCCCTACTTACCAGTTACCAAATAGGGAGAATTAATGGGTTGAACACGACCGGCATTAACCAGGGCTTGATACACAAAAGCCGCAATATCCGCTCTAGTTGCTTGACGCTGAGGTGCAAGTTCTTTAACAGTGGGATAGTTAATGACTAATTGCCGTGAAGTTGCGGCTGCTACTGGACCAACTGCATAACTGGGAATTTGACTAGCATCAGTATAGAAGTTAATCACAGTCTGAGCATTCGCAGTTAAACCCAAACCATTAGCTAAAGCGACTATTGCTTGCACTCTAGGAATTTGTTGTTCCGGTTTAAAAGTTAAATCAGGATAACCAGATAGGAACGGACTGCTAGAAGCTGTTTGAATGGCACTAAAAGCCCAATAATTGCTTTTTACATCTTTAAAGGTAATCGCTTTGCGGGTTGCTGAAGGTTTGAAAGCCTTATTGATAATGGCAGCAAATTGAGCGCGAGTTACAGGTTCATTGGGTTTAAAACTCCCATCTGGAAAACCAGCGATAATATTTTGAGAAGCTAAAGCCTCAATGTAAGCTTTTGCCCAATAACCTGTTTGCACATCTTTAAAAGCAGTATTCCCAGTATTGTTATCGGGAGGTGCAGTCACTTTAGCCGCGACAAAATCAACAGCGCCAAAAATCCGCTTCTCGTTGATATCGTTACCAATAGCGACAATTTTGCCAGCTTTAGTAGCATTGTTCAGGTCATAACGGGCATTATCACGGATGAGATTACCACCAGGATTTTCACTCGTACCCAAGTTAGGAACTGCACTAATAGTAGCGACAATACCATCTCGTTTATTACCACGAATGGCATTTTTACGGAGTATGGGTTTTGCCGTTTCCGAGATAAAGAGGCCGTCTGTATTTTGGGTGATATTGTTACTTTCTAATAAAGGTGTGGAACTACCACCAATCGCTACACCAAAACCAGTATCTTGAAACAAATTGCCACGAATCACACCCTGAGCCGATTTAGCTACGGAAATTCCATTGCCCTTATTTTTCAAAAAGATGTTATTTTCAATTTGGGGATTTCCCGTACCTGTCACAAAAATCCCTTCTCGGATGCTGTTAATAAAGGTACTATTTTTGATTACAGGGTTACTGGATTCTACCCATACAGCCGTTCCCCGTGAATTCGGGTTGGTAAAAGTTAAACCTGTAATGATAGTGCCATTATTCGCTAACAGGGTAATGTCCTGTCTAGCAAAAGTGCGACTGGTGTAATAGCCACCACCGATAATGACGATTCCTTCACCTTTGTTTGATTCATTACCTTGAAGCGTGACTCCAGAATTGAGAACAAGGGGGAATGTTTCACCACTATCTTTACTATAGTTCCCAGGAGCAACCTGAATAACTGTCCCGGCTGTAGCTTTAGAAAGGGCAAAAGTGATAGTTTTATAGGGGGCTTCTGTAGTTCCATTACCAGAAGTATCTTTTCCAGTGACGGAGTTAACGTAAATAACAGTCCCACTAGCTGGTACTTGGGCTGTTAAAGTTGGGGACGCACCAGCTTTAAGTTGACTAAGTATGAGAGTAGAACTACCAGCAACTAATAACAAAGCGGTGAGGCTGGTCTGTAAAGATAAACGAGAAATGTGAAAACCCTGATTTTTCATTTTTTTACTGAATTATGTGCTTTTAATTATGGTACTTTCACAAGAGTGCAGTGTAACAGATATTTATCTGCAAAACTTATAACAAACTATACCTGATGATTAGGACTTATGTAGCTAAAATTCTGATTAAAAAAAATAATGTATCGCAGGAGTCAGGAGTCAGGATTAAAACCCTGTTGTGGGATGACATACTAGACATATCCTGACATCATGTGGTATGGTAGGACGAGTAACAAACTTAGGAACTTCCAATTAAAAAAATACCCAAAAATTTCTTGTGGTGCGGGACGAAAAGCCCGCTAATCGTCAAGGACGGGCAGGATGCCCATGGCACAAAATTGGCTAATTTATTTTTTGGTGTTCCCTTAGTCTAAACTCCAATTATTACTATTGTTATCTGTTATACATAAAAATTGAGGATAAGATTTCTTATCCTCAACCTCATTGCTCAAAGCAAGTGGTAAGTATTTGTTTTGTCAAAGGGTTAATAAGCTAAAGTTTCTAAAGTCTCTCTTAAATACATCTGTACTTGCTGATCTAGACGTAAACTTTGTAATTGGGTATTACATTCTAATTGCCATCTTTGAAAACCGGAACTAGCAGAAACCACGTATTTCAGGTTATGCCAAAACTGATTATTAGCAGATAATTGATGATTTATACGCTCACCATTGACATAGCCTTTGCTATCGGTACTATGCGCGTAGTTGCTAGAAGTTGGAAATTGAGCCATAATTCCTCATTCCTCATATGTGACTTCCAGATTTAGACAATTTGGGATTTTAGATTTCAGATTGATAATTTATTTCACATTTCAGGGAAAGACGTAAATCTAGTTACCCAAACCTAAAATTGAAAATTTTTGTTTAATCTGTTCTTAAGATAATGGTTTTATACCCGACAATTCTGTCGCATTCATCACTAAATGCAGAATTTTCTGCGAGAAATTTCTCAAACAACTTGTTTTTAAATGAACAGAGAATTTTTTTAAATTTATAGCCAACCCAGGGGGTTAAGACATGAATTGATTATAAAACTCGGACTAGAACAGGTTTTTACTTTTTCTTTTCTCTTACTTCGTCTTCTTTTCTTTTCCTCCTTCTTCCTTCTTCTTTTCTCTTCCTCCTGACTCCTGACTCCTTTTAAACGGAGTGCTGAGTTTACATTATTTGAGTGTTGAACTCGAAACAGTCTCAATTCAACACTCATCAACTCAGCACTCAACGCTGGATGCACGTCACTACTTAGTCATAGTTAAAGTCCGACGTTTAGTTACCAATTGGTAGGATTCAATGATGTCATTTTCCACCCAGTCATGGAACTTATCAATGCCGATACCACATTCATAACCTGCGTTGACTTCACGGGCATCTTCTTTCATCCGTTTGAGGGAATCAAGGACACCTTCATAAACTACCTTATTATGACGACGGACGCGGACTTTACAGTTGCGAACGAGTTTACCAGATTGCACATAACAACCGGCCACAGCGCCACGACCAACTGGGAAGACAGCACGAACTTCTGTTTGTCCCAAAGGTTCTTCTACCAGTTCAGGTTCGAGTAGACCTTCTAAAGCACCTTGGATATCTTCCAAGAGTTTGTAGATGATGTTATATTCTCGAACATCTACACCTGCTTCATCCGCAGCCTGTCTAGCTCCACTGGCGTAGGTGGTGTTGAAACCAATAATTACAGCGTTACTGGCGGCAGCTAAGTCTATGTCTGTTTCGGTGATTTCTCCAGCGGTAGCTAAGAGCATCCGAATTTGGACTTCGTTTTGCGGAATTTGGCGGAGAGAGCCGATAATAGCTTCCACAGAACCTTGTACGTCGCCTTTGAGGATGAGGTTGAGTTCTTTTAATTCGCCTTCTTGTGCTTGTGCTGACAGGGTAGTGAGGGTGACACGACCTTGTAACAATCGAGACAGACGTTGTTTGTCGGCGCGATCGCTGGCTATGGAACGAGCTTCTTTTTCGTTTTCATAGACCTCGAAATCATCACCGGCAGCAGGGACATCACTTAAACCCAATACTTCCACCGCAAAGGATGGACTAGCGACATCTACACGCTTACCACGATCATTCACCATAGCCCGGACTTTACCAAAGGCTGAACCAGCAACCAGCATATCTCCCACGTGGAGAGTACCGTTTTGAATCAGCAAGGTAGCAACTGCACCTTTCGCTTTATCCAAATGAGCCTCAATGACTGTTCCTTTTGCGACCCGATCTGGATTAGCGGATAGTTCGGCTACTTCCGACACCAACATAATCATTTCTAGGAGGGTATCGAGATTTTCGCCCTTAATGGCACTAACGGGAACCATGATGGTTTCACCACCCCAATCTTCAGCGGTGAGACCGTAATTGGTGAGTTCCTGTTTAACCCGCTCTGGTTGTGCGCCTTCTTTATCAATCTTGTTGATGGCAACAACAATGGGGACATCAGCAGCTTTAGCGTGGCTAATAGCTTCGATGGTTTGGGGACGAACACCGTCATCAGCCGCTACGACTAAAACGGCAATATCTGTCACCCTAGCTCCTCTGGCACGCATCGCGGTGAAGGCTTCGTGACCAGGAGTGTCGAGGAAAACAATTTGCTGTGGTTTACCTTCATGGACGATATCAACATGATACGCGCCGATATGTTGGGTAATACCGCCCGCTTCCCCAGAAGCAACTTTGGTTTTGCGAATAGAGTCGAGGAGAGTGGTTTTACCGTGATCTACGTGACCCATGATGGTGACAACTGGAGGACGACGAATCAGATGATCTAAGTCATCCACATCAATCATTTCCGTGACTTTCCGGGCTTCAGCTTCTCGTTCGACGATTTCGACTTCTACTTCTAGTTCTTTGGCTACTAGGGTAATAGTAGGAATATCCAGATTTTGGGTGATACTGACAGCCATGCCTTTCATAAACAGGATTTTGACAATCTCCGTATCGGCAATTACTAAGGCATCAGCCAACTCTTGGACTGTTAATGGACCAGTGACAGCCAGTGTAGCTGGACGGTCTGGTTTTTGCTCGACATTTTCTTGGCGACGATTGTGGTCGCGGGAAGAACTAGATTTTTTGCCTCTGGTGGTAGGAGCAGCGACAACCGCTACAGTTGGCGCACCAGCACGGGTCCCTTTAGGTTTGGGGGGACGGGCAATGGAAAGACTAACTTGGACGGCTGCGGAAATTTCTAGCCCGGTTTCGTCTAAATCATCCTCATCGAGTAAATCATCTTCTAAGATTGGTTTGACCCGTTTGCCCTTGGGTCCCAACTTAGCCTTTTCTTTGATTTCATCAATGATTTCTTCTTCTTGCCATTTCTTCCCACCTTTGTTCAAACGGGGGGGTGTAGGGCGTTTTAAGTCGAGCAGATCGGGAACAATTGGTGTTTCATCCAATAGTTCTTTTTTGATGCCGCCGGCATTATGCCGGGGTGGAGTTGCCGTAGGAATGGCTGCTGGTTCAACGGGACGTGCGGGTCTAGGACGTTGGATATCACCACCAACGGATGGCCTGCCACTGCGCTGCTCTGGTTTTGTCGGTGCTGCTGCATTAGCCCGACTAGGTTTAGGTGGTGCAGATGGTGAACCTTGGTCAGATGAGGGTTTATTAACCTTACTTCTGACTGGTTGCCGCTCTTCCTCGACCCGTTGGGTGCGATCGCGTTTAAGCAGAGGTTTTTCCGCTGTTCCCACTACTGGTGTCTCTGGCGATTTTGTGCCATCTACTCTGGCAGGGGGGGAAACTAATTGGGGTTTTTGGGGTTTCTCTGGTTTAGGTCTAGGAGCAGATATCTTCTCTGGCTTTTCCCCTCCTACCTTTTCCGCCAACGGTTGAGGATTAGATGCCTGTTCTGGTTGGGCAGGACTAGGTTTGATGGGAGTCTCGGATTGATTCCGGGGAACTGGTCGAGTTGGTGCCGTCGGCTTCATAGATGAGACTGGTGTAGCGAAAGGCCGTGGAGGTGAAGGACTATTAGCCTCAGTAGCGTCAGTAGCAACTGAAGTGTCTGGTGAGTTGGTGGTAGTGTTTCTCAATATTTTCGGTTTGCGAATTTCTAGAATTTGCTGTTTGTGATTGGCTCTGGGACGGTTTGGAGATGAATTTGGTTTATGGCCGTTTGTACTCTGTTCCTTTTTGGAGACTAAGTTGGCAGCAACAACTTTTTCGGCGGCGCTACGAATTTGTTCAGCCTCCGATTCGGAAATCGTACTACTATGGCTCTTAACCGCAATATCAAGCTGATCGCAAATTGCTAGTAGCTCTTTATTGTCCAAATTCAATTCCTTTGATAAGTCATAGATTCTAACTTTTCCGTTGTTCATCCACTCTTTCCCCTTTAATTTACAGTTTTAATGGATGGTTGCCTGGTTTGTGACATCTCCACCCTTTGATCACTGTTTTTTCGGTTGCCCTTGGTGATATTGCCGGTGCCTCCAGTTAGGAAAGAGAGATGTTTCGGTTTAATACTGACATCTTCACCAGGAATGATGGTTGATGCAGAACTGCGATTTGACGCTACCAGGTTGCCATTTTTGGTTTTTTGTTTTGCTGATTTGTGAGTCTTCCACAATACAATCAAAAAAACTTGTTGGGAGTAATGCCTTGCGTCTTGTCCAAAAAAGGAGATCGAGAAAGCTGGTTACATCCATTTACTATTTTGGCACTAACTTGGGCGATACTAAAGGTTATGGTCAGAGCGCGAATAGTTCGGCTGTTGTCATAATATCTTTAGAGATTATCGCAATTTTAGTTGTTACCATTAAATCTGATTTTGGCGATCGCCGTGATTTAGACGTTGCCACAATGCTTGATACACTGTGTCTGGCACTGTCCCATGCAGCGATCTTCCTAGTCTATTTTTTTTCTGAGCTACTTGCAGGCAACTCTCTTGCGGACAGATATAGGCAGAACGCCCCATGCCCTGATCTAATTGTACCTTTCCAGATGGAAAGACGCGGACAATCCGCCAAAACTCTTGTTTCAAGTTGACTTGACGACAACTAATACAACGCCTATAGTTCGGTTTCATCAGTCTTTTGCCAGATTCAGCTAGATACCTTCTAGATACTAAACAATGTATTTTTTAATGTCATTGGTCAGTTGTCATTGGGAAGAATATTCCTCCTGCTCACTGCTCCCTGCTCCCTGCTCCCCATCTGCAGACAACTCTGGGAATTAATCTTCCTCCCTATTGTCAAATCTATCCTCATCCAATTCTAATTCCTCTGTCATTTCATCTTCGCTGTCGGACCTATCACCGTCATCATTTTGTGGTTGATTTTGCGCTCTCACCGCTGCAAATTTAATATCTTCGGCTTCCTGGTCATATTTAGCCTGATCTTTAATATCAATTTTCCAACCAGTGAGACGGGCTGCTAACCGCACATTTTGCCCTTCTTTACCAATAGCCAAACTCAGTTGATCTTCCGCCACCAAAACATGGGTTTGGCGACTTTCCGGGTCCATCAATCTAACTTCATCTACCCGGGCTGGACTTAAAGCATTAGCAATATAGGTAGCTGGATCTGGAGACCAGCGAATCACATCTATTTTTTCACCACGCAATTCATTAACTACTACCTGGATTCGTGATCCCCTCGCACCAATACAAGCACCAACGGGGTCTACATCACGATCTAAGGTATCAACAGCAATTTTTGTCCGGGGTCCCACATAACGAGAAGGAGGATTAGCCTCTCTGGCTACAGCCACGATCCGCACTACCTCATCTTCAATTTCTGGGACTTCATTGGCGAATAGATAAACCACCAAACCTGCATCAGCACGCGATACCATTAACTGTGGACCCCGTTGCTGTCCTTGGGAAACTTTTTTCAGATATACCTTAAAGGTGGCATTAGCCCGATAGTTATCATTGGGTAGCTGTTCTCGCTTGGGTAACTCCGCGTCTACCTCCGATTGGCCAAATCCACTACTCACAGCCAAAACCACAGACTGACGTTCAAATCGCAACACCCTAGCTTGTAAAACCGTGCCTTCTAAGTCTTGAAACTCTTCTTGCACCATTTGACGTTGTTGATCTCGCAACTTTTGCGCCAATACTTGCTTAGTTTGCATAGCTGCCATGCGCCCAAATTCCCCCTGATCTGGGGTGACATCCAATACCACAGAATCTCCTAATTGAGCTTCAGGGGCTACTTGCTGTACCTCCTCTAAGGAAATTTGATGATCAGTATTACTAACTGCTTCAACAATAGTTTTGGTGGAAAGAACCCGAAATCCCTCACCCTCTATATCCAATTCCACTTCAAAGTTATTAAAATACTCTTCATCAAATTGTCTACGTTCTAAATTTTGGGCGCGACGATAACGTTCATAACCCTTAATTAAGGCTTCTCTAATAGCCGCTTGTACAGCCAAACGCGGCAAATTTCGTTCTTTGCTAATACTTTCAATTAGCTCTTTTAATCCAGATAAAGTCACCATTGACATACGCAGTCTCCTAAAATTTTATGTAAGCGGTCAGCAAAATTAGATAACTGCTAGGAAATAATTGCTTTTCTGTTCCCCAATTACTCCTTAGCAGTTACTAGTACAACACGGCGTAAATAAATCAACCATTATCAATCGCCAAAAAGCTTGCTCAGTATTAGTTTTGACTTTTGACTTTTGACGAACGCCTTGCGCTACTAGTCCCTAATCCAAAGTCTAAAATCTAAACTTGATTAGCTACGCTCATCTATTTGTACTTTGGTAATGAGGTCACGGGGGATTTTAATGACACGACCTTTTTGATTCAGGTAAACTGTGGTTTCATCCCGACGCACCAATAGACCTATCCACTCTTGCTTTTGCTCGTAGGGTGGGGAAGTGGAAATAACTACAGGAAATCCTTTGAAGGAAATAAACTCCCTGTCTGTTACCAGTTGCCGCGAAATACCAGGACTGGATACTTCCAATACATAAGCGTCTGGAATGATCTCTCCCTCATCTAATAAGGCTTCTAAGGCACGGCTCATCCTTTCACAATCATCCAGGCCAATGTCCTGTAGAGGATTAAAGATATCTACTCGCAAGATTGGGGGGCTTTGGTTCGTATGAAAAACTATACTAACAATTTCCAATCCTAGTTCTGCGGCTACTGGTGTCGCCAAATCAATAATTTGTGTTATTAAAGGATGAGTGATGGGAGAATTCAATAAAAAAAGTGGGCTTCAACCCACTTCCTGCGATAGGGATATCTTCCAAGAAGTATTGTGACGAACTGCATGAGTTCGCCCCTAAAATGAGTGTAGCTTATTTCTTCAGTTAGTCATGACAGACTTGAAAAAATGGTCATTGGTGATTGGTGATTGGTTATTGGTCATGGGGAAAATCTTTTTCTTTCTGTATTTTGCTTTTTGCCTCCAAATGTTAGGCAAATATCGTAAAGCTCCCCAGTGTTATCAACCAGGGAGCGAAAATTTTTAGTTCACCACAACGCCGTTTTACCTAAGTTTATGACCTGGTTAAACCAGGTGGGAACTGAGGGTTCTCATTTAAAGTTTCCGGGTACAAGCCCGGTATACTGCCACAAGAATTGTTTAGCTCCCTTGTTGTTAAAGACATAGATCAAAAAACTTGATGGCAGTCACCAATCGTCGTAGTGCAACTAACTCATTATAGCTTTGAAAAATAGTTTGTGTATTTATTTAGGGAAATTTTTGGCAAACTTTTGCTGGGGATACCAGATAGATTCAACTTGGTGTATAATGTCTTCTACTCCATTTGGAGTATCTTGCTCCAGAAGAACGGTGATATGTCCTAGTTTACGTCCTGGACGAGCTTCTGTTTTGCCGTACCAGTGGACAGTAGCTTGAGGAATAGATGCCAGTTGTTGCCGTTGTTTTTGGTAGTCGTAATGACTGTTTTCATATCCTAGCAGGTTAACCATCACAGCACTAGCACAATGTAAGCTGGTGTTGGTTAATGGTAAACCACACACGGCTCTCAGATGTAGTTCAAATTGGGAAGTTTCACAAGCATCTAGGGAAAAATGTCCAGAGTTATGAGTGCGTGGTGCTATTTCATTAATTAGGATTTTACCCCCGGCGGTGAGAAATAGTTCAATGCCACAGACTCCTACATATTGCAGGCTAGTTAATAGTTTATGGGCGATCGCTGCAATTTCTAAATTTTGCTCTTGGGTGATTTTAGCTGGGGCAATTACCCACCGACAAACCTGTTCTTCTTGGTGAGTTTCTACCGTTGGATAGATGAGAATTTCCCCATTTACAGAACGGGCTGCAATTATCGCCAGTTCTTTGGTAAAAGGCACAAATTCTTCGACTAAAAACTGGGTACGACTTTGATTGACTATTTTTGATAGGGTCGGAAAATCGGGAATGATAAAAGTTCCTTGTCCATCATATCCATGTCTTCGCGCTTTGAGAACTACCGGCAATCCCCAGTTTTCAATCTGAGTTTCTATCGCTTTTTCCGCCGATAATGCCCAAAACTGAGGAACTGGCAAAGCTAAATCCCGTAAATAGCACCGTTGATCATATTTATCTAACAGAGGTGCTAAAGCTGATAACTGAGGACGAAAACAAACACCCTGTTTTTCCAGCAGTGATAAAGCAGCAAGATCCACAAACTCGTTTTCAAAGGTAACGATATCACACTTTGTTGCTAAAATTTCTGTGGCTGCGGCATCATCAACTGCGGCAAAAACACTATCTTGGGCAATAGATACGGCTGGATCATTTGCACTAGGAGTTTGGACGATTAATTTTACTCCCAGCTTATTTGCAGCGTCTTTCATCATCCAAGCCAGTTGTCCACCACCGATTATACCAAGTTTTATTGACATCCTAACGACTCACGAGTTTCTACACCAGTCTGAGAATTTACACCGCTGGCTTTTTGACATAGCTCTTTAATTTGCGCTCTATCTAAAATTGCGTCTGTAAAATCTGCACCTGTGATATTAACATCTGTAAAGATAGTGCGGAGTAAAAGAGCTTCGATTAAAACGGCATTACTTAAATCAGCACCCGTTAATTTTACCTCATTCATCATCGCATTGGTTAAATTTGCTCCATGTAAATTTGTCTTTGTCATCACTGAAGCACTGAAAACTGTTCCTCGCAAATCCGCACCTGTAAAGTTAGCCATTTCCAAGTTAGCGTTAGAAAATTCCGCCGCTTGTAGGCTTTGTCCTGAAAAGTCTTGTCTTGATAACTCTGCGTTACTATATGATAAAGGGTGAGTCCAGTCTGCCAATGCTGTTTGTGGGATGCACAAAAGCATAATTCCCAAAATCCATCCTAAGCCTTTTTGCCAAAACATAGTTGATGATTTCCAATTAGTGATTAATATTTGACATTGCATACTGTGTTAACATTTTGTAATCAAGTTTTGGCAATTAAGTAGGTGAACACAATAAAACCAATCTGTGTAAAGAAAAGTAAAATCGCCCAAACCCTTTTCACTCTTGCCTTGCCATAACGACAATTTTCAATGCTAACCTACTTACTCCTTTTTCCAAATTGTAACTGTTGCTGATTCGGGAAAAGATGGCATTATTACCCAAGAAGGATTTTACTATTTACAATAGTTCATTAAATTTGATGACAAGTAAAGTTTTTTATCTTTTAAAGTCTGGGAGTGAAAAAAACTGATAATGTACTGTTGCGGGGTTTTTTGATGCATAAAAATACTTGATAAGCATTTAAATGCTGACATGAAGTTGAATATCATCAGCAACGGTTATAGCGAGTATGTACTTAAATAAGGTAAAAATTTTATGGAGAAAATTATTCAGTAAAATATTTTTACTGTTGGCTGCTGCTATATCTGACCAAGAATCTCGCAGTTATTAAAATTGACGAACGGCATAGATCAACAATACAAAATTGGTATTTATATGATAAATCATTACTCTATTCAATGGATTGAAGCATGGTGTTTAGAAAATGGCTGGACAGATTTATTTGTTGAGAGATGTGGTAACTACTGGGCATTTCCTCCGGGGGGAGTGATGCCAGAACCAATCCCCATGAATGTGTTAAGAGTAATTAAAGAAGAAAACGGCTTAACCAATCAGGAAATTTACTGGGCTTGTGCTGCTATATCCACCACTATTTTAGCAGTGATTTATGCTTTTTTGTGGAAATGTCCGATTCCTTTAGTGTTATCTTTTGCGTTTAATGCTGTCACAGTGGCACAATTTGAACCAGAGGATATTTAGATTTTTGCAGATGAAAATTAGGACATTAAGATTAATCCATTGACCTTAATGCTATTTTTCATCTAAAATAAGATTAATCCACTAATCTTATATCTCCCTATGCTGGAAATTGCAAAGCAGGATATTATATCCCGTCTTCAATTTGATAACCCCTGGTGGGAACAAGGGAAGAAGGGGAGGATTGCTTTTGAGAATACGCTTCGGCGAAAGTATTTTGAGGCTTTTCATCAGAAAATCTTAGATGTAAGCGTTCGTCGTGCAGTCGTTTTGATGGGACCCAGGCGCGTCCGTAAGACTGTGATGGTTTATCACAGTGTCCGCGAACTCTTAAACTCTGGTATTGATGAGAAAAATATTTTATATCTCTCTCTGGAAACCCCGATTTATACAGGATTTCCCCTAGAAAAAATACTTAGTTACTTTCAAGAATTATTCAATCACAAACGTGATGCCAAGCTATTTATATTCTTCGATGAAATTCAATACTTGCATAATTGGGAAATACACCTGAAATCCCTTGTTGACTCCTTTGCTGAATACCGTTTTGTTGCTACTGGATCTGCTGCTGCTGCACTGCGATTAAAAAGTGCTGAATCCGGTGCTGGGCGGTTCAGTGATTATATTCTCCCGCCTCTAACTTTTACTGAATACTTGATGTTCATTGGTCGAGAAACGGAACTTATAACCGCTACACCAAATAAAAACCCTGTTTATTCGTATGAATATTCTACCTCCAATATCGAGACACTTAATGAGGAGTTTGTTAACTACCTGAATTTTGGGGGATACCCAGAAGCAGTTTTTTCCGAGACGATTCGGCAAGATCCTGGACAGTATATTAAAAGTGATATTATTGATAAAGTGCTACTGCGCGATCTGCCTAGTCTTTACGGTATCAGTGATATTCAAGAATTAAACAGACTTTTTACTACCTTGGCTTACAACTCTGGTAATGAAGTAAATTTAGAGGGATTATCTCAATTTTCTGGTGTCGCCAAGAACACTATTAAGCGTTATCTTGAATATCTTGAAGCTGCGTTCTTAATTCGGCGTGTTGAGAGAATTGACCAAAATGCAAAGAGATTTAAACGCGCTGTGTGCTTCAAGGTTTATTTAACCAATCCGTCCATGCGAGCGGCGCTATTTGGACAACTTAATGCGGATTCTGAGGCTATGGGAGCGATGACTGAAACTGCTATTTTTAGTCAGTGGCAACACAGTATGACTATTGAGCTTTATTATGCACGCTGGAATTCAGGAGAAATTGATATTGTCCATTTAAAGCCCGCAAATCAGTCGCCTTCTTGGGCTGTTGAAGTCAAGTGGAGTGACCGTCCCTACAGGTCAAATTCCGAACTTGATAACTGTGTAGAATTTGTCAAGAAAAATCCAACTATATCTCATCCAATTATGATAACGAGTCGAACTATTACAGATGAAAACTTTCTGTATAAAGGAGTGAATTTCGCATTCCAGCCAGCTAGTCTATATGCTTACATTCTTGGTGCTAATATATTGCGTCGCATTAACGAAAAAGTGAGTACATTCTAATCAATCCTTTTTTGCAAAATTTCCCACTCTTGACTTATGTTGTACAGCACTTTCTGGTTGAATGTAATACAATTGAGGACGGGAAAACCCCGCCCATACAGGCTTAGCGCAGGAATTTGTGTAAGTTATTATGATTAAAATATCATTGACAATGAAAATGAAATTCGCTGAATATGGATAACTTTTCTTTGTATAATCAAGATTTCTATGCTTGGACCCAACAACAAGCGAAAGCTTTAGAACAAAAGCTAGTTGTAGAATTAGATTGGCAACATTTGCAAGAGGAAATTCAATCTTTGGGAAGACATGAATATCGAGAATTGATAAGTCGTTTGGGTGTGTTAATTGGTCATTTATTGAAATGGGAATATCAACCTGAACAACGTTCTCGCAGTTGGTTTCTCACAATTAGAGAACAACGTCGTGCTATTCAAAGACATCTCAGACAAAATCCTAGTTTAAAATCTCGGATCACAGAAGCTATGTTAGATGCTTTTGAAACAGGAGTTGATTTAGCTTTACGAGAAACTAATTTACCATTAAGAACTTTTCCTGAAGATTGCCCCTATTTATTTGATGATATAATTGCTGATAATTTTCTGTGTGATACTCTTGAAGATTGGGAAGGATAATTTTTCTATAAGTCAATGAAGAAAGAATTAACCGCAGATGGAAGAGGATAAACACAGATGAACGCAGATAATTTTGTACTTCATTAGACGAAGAAACTTTATATTAAAGTCCTTCACGCAAACCCATTGCTATTTTACTGTGTTTTTCGATTTGTCCCATCACCTGTTTTGCTCTTTGAATTACTACTGGGGGTAAACCTGCTAATCTTCCCGCTTCTATTCCATAGGATTTATCAGCACCACCAGGTTGAACTTGATGTAAAAAGATAATTTGGTCTGGTAATTCTTTAACTGTAACTTGATAATTTGCCACATTAGAAATGATTGTAGCTAATTCATTTAATTCATGATAGTGGGTGGCAAAAATTGTGCGAGATTTAATCTCAACTGCTAAATATTCCGCCACAGCCCAAGCAATTGATAACCCGTCAAATGTTGCTGTCCCGCGACCAATTTCATCTAATAAAACTAAAGATTTCGCAGTTGCGTGATTGAGAATATTTGCAGTTTCATTCATTTCTACCATAAAAGTAGATTGACCTGTGGCTAAATCATCCACCGCACCAACACGGGTAAAAATGCGATCGCACACTCCCAATTTAGCAGACCTAGCAGGTACAAAACTACCCACCTGCGCCATCAATTGAATTAAACCCACCTGCCTTAAATAACAACTCTTACCACTCGCATTGGGACCAGTCAAAATCACCAAATCAGGCTTCTCTTCCTCCGTGTCCTCTGTGCCTCTGTGGTTCGTTCCTCCTAACCCAGTCGAGTTAGGAACAAAAAACCCCGCAGGTAAAGACTGTTCTACCACTGGGTGACGACCATCAATTACGTCAATTTCCCGACCCGTAACCATCTCAGGACGACAGTAACCTTGATGGACAGCTAATTCCGCCAAACCACATAATACGTCCGACGCGGCTACCGCACGGGCAATATTCCGAATGATTTCATCTTGAGAACCCACTTCATGGCGTAATGCGTCAAAAATCTGATATTCCAACTGATTTAAATCATCTCGCGCTGTGAGGATGCGTGCTTCTCGTTCTTTTAAATCAGGAGTAATGTAACGTTCCTCATTTGTTAAAGTTTGTCTACGAATGTAATTATCGGGAACTTGGTCGGATTTACTGCGGGAAATACTGATATAATAACCAAAGGTTTTATTAAATCCTACCTTCAAATTCGGGATTCCTGTTTTCGCTCTTTCATCAACTTCTAAGTTAGCAATCCATTGTTGATCACTTTCTACAGTAGCCTTTCTTTCATCCAACAACGGATTGATTCCCGCTCGAATTAAACCGCCTTCTTTCAAATGGGTTGGTGGTGTTTCTACGATATGAGCGTGTAATTTTTCTGCTAATTCTTCGAGGATGGGTGGGACTTTTTGCAAAGCTTTTAAGAACGGGGAATGGGCATCCGCAACTAGGCGAGATAATTCGGGTAAACGAGAGAAAGAATCCGCTAGAGCGACTAAATCCCTAGCATTAGCTCTACCAGATGCGGCTCTGACTGTTAACCGTTCTAAATCGTAAATTTGCCTTAATAACTGCCGCAGGTCTTGACGTAAAGGCGTATTTTCTACTAATTCCTGAATAGTATCTTGACGAGACTTAATTCCTTTAATATTTAGTAGCGGTTGTAACAACCATCTTCTTAAAGCTCGGCTACCCATTGCGGTGCTAGTTCGGTCTAAAGCCCATAATAGAGAACCGTGAAATGTACCATCGCGGACGGTTTGGGTAATTTCTAGGTTACGACGGGTTTGATGATCGACGATTAAATAATCGGTGAGGGTATAGGTGCGTAATAATTGCAGGGAGACAGGATGGGCTTTTTGTGTGTCTTCGATGTATTCTAAAAGACCACCAGCGGCGCGAACTGCGAGGGGTAAATGTTCACAACCTAAACCTTCGAGCGATCGCACTTTGAATTTCTGCAATAATTTACTTCTAGCTTCTGCTTGGGAAAAGGGGACTTGCGATCGCAAACTATAGCAAAATGATGGTGGTAAACATTGGGGAAGTGATGGGGAGGTTTCCCCAGGACGCAGTAAACTACCTAAATCGGGGGCGTTGGTGGGAAACAGGACCTCTGAAGGTTGCAACCGCATTAACTCTTGAGTCAGGTGTTCTAAATCACTACCTTGAGATGTGAGAAATTCCCCTGTTGATATATCTGCGTAGGCTAAACCCCAATGATTGACAGCAATTACCACAGCCGCTATGTAGTTATTTCGACTGGCTTTGAGCATCCCCTCTTCTAATAATGTCCCTGGAGTGATGATACGCGTTACTTCTCGCTTGACTAAACCAATTGCATCAGCAGAATCTTCAACTTGGTCGCAAATAACTACAGCATAACCTTTTTCCACCAGTTGGGTTGTGTAGCGTTCCCAAGCGTGATGAGGTACACCTGTCATAGCAACGCGACCGACTTCACCACCATGCTTACTAGTTAAAACTAATTCTAATTCCCTGGAGACGGTTACAGCGTCTTGAAAAAAAGTTTCAAAAAAATCACCAACTCTGTACAGTAGCAACGCATGAGGATATTTATCTTTTACTTCGACATAGTGCTGATACATCTTACTCAGCTTACTGCGGTCTTCTACCAGATCTGTATCAGTAAGGGATGGGTTTGGTTGATTGGGTTCTGGTGTGGAAGTCGTCATGGTAGATGCACAAGAATTTATTGGCACAGATTTTTGGCAATATATTCAATCATAGCTTGATGTCGGGTATAGGGTGCGATCGCTTAAAGTTTATTTATTTTTAGTTAGGGTTACTGTTGATCCAGCCATTGTTGCTGTTATTTTGGTAAAAATGCGATCGCACACAATAACCAGGTTATTATGTAAACATTTTAAATAAACAAAACTTATCTATTAATCTAATTTCCTGCTACATCATAATTAATCAGACAAAAAAATAGCTTTTCTTAATTTGGTGATGGAAAAGCGATCGGACACAATAATTGAGTTATAGAAAATGCAACTACTAGAAGGTTAACTTCTGCTACTGTAATTGAATAAGAAAAAGCAGCAATTGTTGTAGACTTTGTAGTTAGCGGTAAAATTGTATAATATGAGACAAATTCCAAGAAAGATATCTGTTGTTTTTTTGCGTCACAATGTTTTAATCCACTGAGAATTTCATAATAAGTAATGATGCTAATGTTAATTTTAGGATGAACTCTTAAATATGCCTCAAACTGTTGAAAAACTAAACTATGATTGTTTCGGGCTACGCATATTAAATTTCCGGAGATGTCTAATGTAGATTAATAGACCAGATGTATTAATTGTATAGCTTTTGTGACTTAATTACCAGAATATTATTTCGTAGGACAAAAGTCATATTCTCTCGTAGAGTAACCTCAAAAATACCCTTAACCCGAACTGAGGTTACATCTATGACTGCAATACTTAATTCCATAAACAAAAGTTTTGTGATGATTATAAACTATGGTTTTTCTGATAATTTCCATTGCGTCAGCAAATTGTTAGCGATTTACTATTAAGTTGGATCAAAAAACAGGTTAATCAAACAGAGATTAATGTGAATTTGGAGTGATTTCATCACAAAAATGAAAAATGTTCTCGTTCCCATACTCTGTATGGGAATGAATTACGGAAGGCTCTGCCTTCATTGATACTAAGTCATAGAGGCAGAGCCTCTAAATGGCATTCCCAGTCGGAGACTGGGAACGAGGAACGAGAAAAACATACTACGCTTTCGCTAACCCACAATTTACAGCAGTTTGAGATCAAACCCACCACAAAAATTAATCGCAGAATGAATTTTGGTACTGGTTTTCACCATTTTTATTTGTGGCACGGTTGATTACAATTTGCTGTAATAGCGTCGATTTTATGCTACGTTACCTTGTTGGGAAAAAACTAATCCAATTGTACGGATTTTGTGCAGATTTTACTGCGTTCTTTGCCGTACACCATGTATTCTGAGCGGCACGAATAAGTGTATAACCTATATCCTGCCAAGTATCACCACCGCATATTGTATCTAATGATTCACTTTCAATCTCTTCGATCTCGTCCGAAAAAAGATTGCAAATTTTGATTGTAGCCATGATGTAGTTCTCTCCAAAAATCTGATTTTTTTACTATATACTACGGTGTAAATTCTAATTAAAATCGGCACTTACCTCTCAGCAGCCACACCCTTCATTCCATGCTTTTTTTGCTCCTTTATAGAAATTTCTTCCTGCGTCGACTACATCAATAAGAAAAAGAACCACGTCGACAACCTTAAAACCCACATTCCGCACCCCAAAATGTTACAGAGGGAAATTACGGAGATGAAAATCGAAGGGAGCATCAAAACAAACAGACAAAGTGAAAAAAGGCATTTGAGAAACAGTAAATCACCAAAAATGTCATCAAAATCTATTCTCAATAAGAAGCAATAAGAATGCAC